>NZ_JBZVGZ010000001.1:0-145731 GCF_058630335.1 Halorubrum sp. SD41 | reverse complement strand
GGCGACGTAAGCACCGGAGGGAGCGAGCGAAGCGAGCGACTGAGGAGCGCAACGAGCGTACTGCGGCCTCCCGGCTGGGGCTTTGGAGGTGTTCCCCGCCGATCTGCTCGCGGTTATTTATAAGCGAGCGGCTGGGGCTTTGGAGGTGTTCCCCGCCGATCTGCTCGCGGTTATTTATAAGCGAGCGGCTGGGGGCTTTGGCGGTGTTCGCGGTCGATCCAGTATCGATTATTTATAAGTGGGTAACCGGTACTTCAGCAGCGCCCTCACCCGATCCACGGCCTACTATTTATACGTCAAAGAGGCGCTCGGCGTCGTTCGCCTGGCGGCGGTAGATGCCGCGACCCTTCAGCCGCGGGACCTCGTGGCGGTGGAGCCGCTCCGCCTCCGCGTCGTACACGAGCGGGAACACGTTCGTCCGGCGCTTCGCGACCGTGAATCCGGTCATCGCGTCGAGCAGCGACGGGTCGGGGTCCGAGGTCGCGAACGCCACGTAGCCGATGGGCGTCGGCGCCTCGCCGCCGTCGGCGCGCCCCGGGCGGGGGTCGACGGTCTCGGCGAGCACGTCCCGGAGCGACGCCGCGGTCTCGGCGAGCGTCGCCGCGTCGATTCCGTTCCCCTCGGTTTCGCTCGCCTCGGTTTCGTCCGGCTCGACGAGCGTCGCCAACACCGCGACCTCCCCGAGCGTGTCGTCCGTCTCGCGGGTCGCCCACAGGCGCTCGAACGCGTCCGTCCGCTCGTCGACCGCCTCGAAGCCGTGCTCGCGCCGGTTCTCCGCGACCGCGTCCCGGTAATCGCTGATGTCCATAGGATGCCCACGACCCCCATGGTAAAAAATGACATAGGTGGATCGGAAGCGGCAGGCGACCGTCACGGCGAGGCCGGAGACACCGGAGAGCCGTCGGAGCGGCCGCCGGACGATCCCCGGTCACTCGAACGTAGCCCTATATATCCCTCTTAGGAACCGTTATGACGGTACCTCGGAACGCTCGGGTATGAACGACGACGTCACGTTCGGGTTCGTCTGCGTCCAGAACGCCGGTCGCAGCCAGATGTCGGCGGCGTTCGCGGAGCGCGAGCGCCGCGAGCGCGGCCTCGACGACCGCGTCGAGATCGTGACCGGCGGCACGCACCCGGCCGACGAGGTTCACCCCGAGGTCGTCGAGGCGATGCGAGAGGTGGACGTCGACCTCTCCGACCGCGTCCCCCGAGAGGTCTCGACCGCCGAACTCGACGCGTGCGACGTGGTCGCCACGATGGGCTGTTCGACGCTGGCGCTCGCCGACGGCGTGGAGGGGCGCGACTGGGCCCTCGACGACCCGCACGGGCAGGAGATCGAGCGCGTCCGCGAGATCCGCGACGAGATCGAGGGGCGAGTCGTCGCGCTCTTCGACGAGTTCTTCGACGAGGCGTAGGCGGCTCCAGACCGAGGATACCGTCGGCTCGCGTCGTTGCTCGCGGCAGAAGTAGTCCCGGGCGGATTCGAACCTCGGTCACTCCGCTTCGCTCCGTTCCCTGCTTCGAACCCGTGGTCGGGACTGTTCGTCCTCACTTCGTTCGGAGAATAGTCCCGGGCGGATTCGAACCGCCGTCAATGGCTGACTTCGGGCATCCGACGGGCGTCCTTGCCGGAACGCCCAACAGCCGCGCGCGAGTCGCGGACGCGGACGGATTCCCTCCAAAGGCCATTATGATTGGCCACTACACCACGGGACTGCGACTCCGGGTAACCGGCGGGCACTCAAGTACGTTACTCTCCGCGGCGCGGCGAGGGACCGTCTCCCGCCTACGCCCCCTCCTCGATCCGGTCGTACCGCCCTTCGAAGTTCTCCCGACAGGAGCCGCAACAGAAGTGGTACAGCGTCCCGTCGATCCGGGCCGACTCCCCCTCCGCGGTGACGGTGTTGCCGCACTCGACGCACTCGACCGCGAGGTCCGCGTCGCCGACCGCGGGCGACCACTCGTGAGCGTCGAGCGGGCGCACCGAAAGCTCGGTTACGCTCTCCAGCCCGACCGCGTCGTCGACGAGGTCGCGGGCGGTCCCTTCCTCGACGCGCGCGACGACCGTCACCTCGCCGTCCGCGGTGAGGAACGCGTGTTCGACGCGCTCGTGGCCAGCGACCGCCTCGTGGACGCGCTCGGCGTCCGCGGGCGCGACGGAAAGCGTCGCGAGGACCCGCAGCCCGTCGGAGAGCGCGTCGCCGTCGATCCGGAGCGTGAACCCCTCGATCACGCCCACCTCGCGGAGCCGGTCGACACGGTCTGACACCGCGGGCGCCGACAGGTCCACGCGTTCGGCGATATCGCTGTACGGGCGCCGCGCGTCGGCCAGCAGCAGCCGGATAATCTCTCGGTCCGTCTCGTCGAGCGTGCGCATGGCCGGGCGTTCGACCGGCGCGGGCAAAAGCCGTCCGGCGATCGAAGGACGCGAAAACGACCCCGAGAACCGGTCGCCCACGGGGGCGACGGAAAGGCAGTTGTGCCCGCGGCGCCAACGGTCGGGCATGACGACGATAGACGTCGACGGCATGTCGTGTACGGGCTGCGAGGACAACGTGACCGACGCGCTCGGCGAGCTGCCGGGCGTCGAGTCCGCGAGCGCCGACCACGAGGCGGGCACCGCGACCGTCGAGGGCGACGTCGACGTCGACGCCGTCGTGGCCGCCATCGAGGACGCCGGCTACGAGGCCTCGGCGTAAGCGAATCGCTGCCTCTTTTCCCCCGAACGCGCTCGCGGAGACATGGACACCGTACTGGTCACCGGGAGCGCCGGCAGCGTCGGCGCGTGGACCGTCGACGCGCTCGCCGACGCCGGCCGCGAGGTGGTCGCCGTCGACCGCGAGGCACCGCCGACGAACGAGCGCCGCGACGACGTCGACTACAGGGAGGCGGACCTCACCGACTACGGGGAGACGCGTCAGGTGGTCGAGGCCGCCGCGCCCGACGCGGTCGTCCACCTCGCCGCGATCCCGCACCCCGAGGACCACGCCGGCTCGCGCGTGTTCGCGAACAACGTCGAGAGCGCGTACAACGTCTTCGACGCCGCCGGCGCCGCGGGCGCCCGGATCGCCTGGGCGTCGAGCGAGAGCTGCTACGGCACCGTCTTCGCCGCGGACGACTGGCTCCCCGACCGCCTCCCGATCGACGAGGAGACGCCGACGGAACCCGAGGACCCGTACGGCCTCTCGAAGGTCGTCGGCGAGGAGGTCGCGGCCGCGGCCGCCCGCCGGCACGGCGTCCCCGCCGTCTCGCTGCGCCTCTCGTGGGTGACCTACCCGGGAGACGAGCGGCGCCGCGAGGCGCGCGAGGAGTTCGACCCCGCGACCGCGGAGCCGAGCGGTAACTGCTGGTCGTCCGTCGACGTGCGCGACGTCGTCTCCGCGATCGAGGCCGCGATCGACCCCGAGACCGAGGTCGACGGCCACGAGGCGGCGCTGATCGTCGCCGCGGAGAACTTCCTCGGCCGCGACACCGCCGCGACGATCGAGGCGGTCCACGGCGGCCTCCCCGCCGACTGCGACCTCGACGGCGACGAGTCCGTCTTCGACTGCTCGAAGGCGAAGCGGCTGCTCGGGTGGGAGCCGGAACACTCCTGGCGCGACGAGGTCGAATCGGAGGGGGACGGCGACTGAACGGGGGTCGAGGCGAGCCTGTCGGGGAGAATCAGTCGCCGTCGTCGTCCCGTTCGTCCGAGTCCGCCGCGTCGGCGTCGGTCGGCCGGGAGTCCGTCGCCCAGACGTCTCCTTCGTCCGGTACGTCGACGTCTGGGGTGCCGAGGTCGGCGGCGTCGACCCCGCGGTCCGGCGAGTCGCCGTCCTCGGGGGGAGCCGAGGGGGTCGCGGCCGAGTCCGGACTCGCCGCCGCCGTCGCTCCCTGGTCCGCGTCGGCGACCGCTTCGGCGTCGGCGGGGCCCTCGCCGTCCGCGGCCTCCGGGGCCGGCGGGCGGTAGGTGTAGAGGAACTCGCCGGCGACCGCGTGGAACGCGCCGGTCTCGGGGTCCTCCACGACGCCGGTGTCGTTGTCGATCGCGAAGTCGACGAGGTCGCGAAGCGACCCCGCCTCGGCGGTCGGGCGGTCGTGGACCGACGCCGGGAGACGGAACGTCGTGATCCACTCCGCGAACTCCGAGCGGTCGTCGCGGTAGGAGAGGTACTCCCGCTCCGCGTCGGTGAGCGCGAGGTCGTACTCCCGCGTCGCGTACCCGATTCCGCCGGCGCCGACGAGGCCGACGAGCAGGAGGAGCGGCCCGCCGAACGACCGGAGCACGCCGTACTCCCGCTCGACGGTCACCGGCTCTGTCCGCTCCGTCGTGTCGGACTGGACGCCGGGCTCGTCGACGGAGTAGGTGTCCCCCCCGTGAGTGATCGTCATGTCGACCGTCTGCGTCGACGCCGTCGGGACGCCGCCGATCGACCCGTCGACGGCCACCTCGGTCGTGACGAACGTCTCCGTCTCGCCGGGAGAGGCGCCGAGCTCCTCCTCGATCGAGGCCACCCGCCCGTCTATCGCCGTGCTGTTGAGCGTGAACGAGGCGTTCACCGGCTCGCCGGGGGCGACGTTCGAGACCGTCTCCGACGCGAGCGGCTCCGTCTCGCGCCAGTAGACGGTCCCCTCCTCGCCGACGTTCTGGATCACGAGCGTCGAGGCGAGCTCGACGGTGACGTTCTCGGCGGTCGACGCCGCGTAGCTCGTCGCCACGGTGACGTCGAGCTCCGGCGCGACCCGCGTGAAGTACGTGTCGCGCCCGTCGAGCACAGTGCCGGTCTCGAAGACGGCGTTCGGCTCCGTCACCGTCGCGCTGTGTCGGTACTCGCTCTCGACGGTGAGCGACGAGACCGTCCGGCGCTCCGTCTCCGTGCCGGGGTCGACGTGCGTCGTGTACGCGAGCCCCGCCCCGACCGCGACGAGGAGGAGACAGGCGACGAGGATCGCGGTGGACTGTGCGTTCAGGACGGCGCGGAGTCGAAGTCGGCGTTCGTTGGGAGCGTCTGCGGACATGTGTTACCTGTAGAGCTCGCGGAGGAGTCGCTTGTAGAGCGGGGGGCGCTCGCGGGAGCCGCGCGACCGGATCCTGGCGGGCTCGCCCCGCAACAGCAGCAGTCCGATCGAGACGATGCCGCCGCCGAGCAGGCCGTTGATGGCAATGAGCGGCGCCCACGGGTGGACCCCGTATAGCTCGTCGACGATGCCGGGCGGCAGCACGGCGAGGTAGCGGTGTTCGACGACGAACAGGCGGTAGTACCCCGTCTCGTCGGGCGCCGACAGCGTCACCGTCGTCGACGCCTCGCCGCGACTGCCGACCGAGAGCCGCTGCGGGTCGACGTCGACGCCCGGGCTGGCCGGCGTGACATACGCGTACACGGGGACGAGCCCCGAGTTGGGGACGACGTACTCTATCTCCTGGCTCGTGCCGCTCTCGATGACGGTCGGGTTCTCCGACTCGAACTCGGCACTCACGACGCCGTACTCCTGTGTCCCGGCCGGGACGACCATCGCGGCAGTCGCGGTCGCCATCAGCACGAGCGCCAGCACGCCGAGGATCGCGAACACGGAGGTGCCGTCGTCGCGGGAGCGGTCGCGCGAGCCGCGGTCGCGCGTGCCGGCGTGGAGGTACCAGTCGACCGCGTACGCGACCATCGACAGCCCGAAGACGATGTATGCCAGCCCCTGCGTCCCCAGAAACGCTCGGGCACCAAACGTCACCGCCAGCCGCGTCTGAACCGCGCCGAGCGCGGACTGGAAGCCCATGGCGGCGGTACCCAGATGGGGGATCACGACGACGCCACCGCCGATCTGGAGCGCCTTCGCGACGATCTGCGCGTCCTGAACGACCGGCTCACCCCCGTCCTGATCGGTGAAGGGGTTGTTGTCCCCGCGGGTGATGTACCCGCGTTCGGTCTCCTCGACGACTCGGTGGGTCGTGAGGCCGCCGCCCTGTATCTCCTGGGCCTCGAACGTCACGACGTCGCCCGGCCCGATCTCGCCCGCGATCTGCGCGGGGATCGCCACGAACCCGTCGCCGGGGGAGAGCGTCGGCTGCATGCTCCCGGTCTCGACGTAGCTGAGAAGTATCGGCTGTCCGAGGAATTGGCCGACGACGAGCGAGAGGACCGCGAGGACGAGGGCGGCCTGTAGCGTTATCGAAAGGGCGCGTTTCGGTGACATGTGTCGGGTGCGTGCCGCGACGGACGGATGCGCCGCGCCGAGGTCGGCCCCGCCGTCGCGGACCGGAGCGTCGGATAGTGATGTGTAATCGACACCTGATAAGTTCGTGGGTCGGAGCGGAGCGCGACGGCGAGGCGAACGCCCGCCGCCGTGGCGGCCAGCTCGCGGTCTCACTCGTCGAAGGCGCCGGCCGCGAGCAGCGCGAACGGGCCGATGAAGCCCAGACAGAACCCGAGGAGGTGGACGTAGAGGTTCACGACGCTGCCGGCGCCGGCGGGGTCGGCGGGGAACCCGACGACCGGGTAGCCGACGGCCACCACCGCGCCGACGGCGAGCAGGTCGCCGTAGCCGGGCCGCGAGGCGACCGACTTCGCGTGCGCCCGGATCGACCGCGGGAGCCGCACCCCGCTGCTGGCCGCGTACAGCAGCGCGAGGAGCGCGCCCGCGACCCCGATCGACAGGCCCGCAAGACCGATACCCGCGGTCGAGACGGGTAGCGCGAGGAGCGCGATCCACCCGACGAGCGCGAAGAAGACCGCCGGCAGCGCGGCGACGGAGGCACCGGGCGCGAACCGCTCGCGGGCGTAGCAGTACCACACGATGGGAAGCAGTCCGGCGAGCGCCATGTTGACCCCGGAAAAGCCGAAGCCGATCGCGTTCCGGGGGACGGCGAGGTTCAGCGCGGACAGCGCGAACGGAAAGGCGCCGAGGTAGGTGACGAACGCCGTGAAAAAGAGGCGCCGGCGGCCGCTTAGGACCGCAAGCGCGTAGCCGGTCCCGGCGAGCAGCCCGTACCCGGCGAGGTTCCCGAGGAGGTGGTCGGCGCCGAGGTGGACGTAGTGCGCCGTGAACGCCGAGGACACTGTGGGGTCGGTGTACGCGAACGCGAGCGAGCGCCGGGTCGCTTCCGGCAGCGTGAACACCGCGAGCAGGACCGCCGGCACCGCGAGCAGGGCGAGCAGGTCGACCGCTCGGACGCTCGCGAACAGCTCCCGGCGGAACGCGCGGTCCGCGCGCCGGTCGGCGGCGTTGGCAGCGCGGTCCCCCCCGTCGGTCGCGGACGTCATCACGGGTCCGAGGTCGGCGACCAGCGGTTAAGAACTGTCGGCGCGCGACTCACCACCGCAAAATCGATGCCCGAGAGGGCGGTCCGGACGAGAGCCACCCCCGCCGACCGACCAGTCATCGCGGCATCCGCCGGACGAGCGCGAGGGTGGCAAGAGAGATTATCATGAGCGCGAGCGGACCGGCGAGGTCGGCCGGATCGATCCCAAACGGCTCTTCCGGGGGCCCGGTAACAGTGGCGGACTCGTCAGTGCCGACATTCGACTCGTCGCCCGATCCCCCCGCGTCGTCGCTCGCTGGGTCGCCGACGAGCAGCGTGCCGACCCGAGTCCCGTCGACCGCCAGCTCGTAGGCGCCGGCGGTCTCGAAGGTCGCGTCGAACGCGACCGTCGCCGTCTCGTTCGGTTCGAGCGTCACCGTCTCGTTCGCGACCGGGGTGCCGTTCGCCGTCAGCGTCACCGTGCGCTCGCCGGCCGCGCCGCCCCCGTTCCGCAGGGTCGTCCGGACCGTGACGTTCTCGCCGGGGTCGACCGCCTCGGGCGCGACCGTCGCCTCGGTCACGTCGTATCGGGGCTCGTGCGCCGCGACCGCGAACGTCGAGGACGGTTCGGTCGTCGCGCGGAAGTGGACGCGGTCCTCGGGGAACCCCAGAACCTCGACGACCGCCTCGTCGACGATCTCGACCGGCACCTCCTCCCACGCGCCCGCGTCCGTCCGCCGGTAGAGCGCCACGTCCGCGGGATCGGTCCCGGTCGCGTTGAGGTACGCCGGGTCCGCGCTGAACCGGATCGTCATCGCGTCGACCGCGTCGGGCGCGAAGTCGTAGTCGAGCGAGAGGTACCCGACCGGGCGGGGACGCGTCGGCGCGGTCAGCGCGCTCCCGTTCGCGAAGGGGTCCGAGCTCCCCGCGGCGTCGAGTTCGACGCGCTCGGTCCGGACGCCCGTCAGGTCGATCCCCTCCAGCGTAACGTTCTCGCCGTCGATTTCCATGCCGTCGGCCAGGAACCGGACGCCCTCCCCGCGCTCGACGTCGCTCGCGACGAACTCGCGGCGGTCCGCGCTCGGGGAGACGACCGTCGTGGTCGGGCCGCCGTCGCCGATTTGCTGGGTCGACGCGCCCATCGCTTGGGTCGTCACCTCGTCCGGCTCCGCGATCTTCGCCTCGATCGAGAACTCGTCGGCACCCAGCTGCGTCCCGACGGTCGCGCCGCGCGTGTCGAGTTCGAGCCCGACCGAGACCGTCTCATTCGGCGCGAGCGTGACGTTGTTCGCCTCGCCCTCGATCGAGTCGCCGTCGGCGACGAAGGTGACGTTCTCGCTCGCGTACTCGATCCAAACGTGCGCGTACTCGTCGGCCGTGTACGTGATCGTGAACACGTCGTCGATCCTGCCGGTCGAATCGACGTTCACGCCCTCGAAGGAGGGATCTCGGATGTTCGGGTTCGACGCCGAGACGTCGATCACGATCTCGTCGTCGTCATTTAAATACGCGTACCGCCCGTTCGGGCCGTCGGCCGGCTGGATCGCGAGGTCGCCGTCGGCGACGGTGTCAACTGGGCTGTCGACCACCGCCGCACCCGTGGCGAAGGCTAGGGAGCCCGCGGCTACGAGGAGGAAGGCGAGGGTGAGGGTGCGGGGAATAGTGTTCATAAACTAAGTACTGCTGAACGAAGCGACGACTAATAAATAAATGAGCCGGTTCAGATGATTAGAGATCAGCTAAGCTCTTACCTGCTTCAACGAAGCCGCGGGTGTACGCGATAATTCTCATAGTTCCGCTCACATTAAGTCCGTCATCAGGCGTATCGAAAACGTACCAGTCAGGTTCCAGCGACTCACCGGTATCGATGATGTGATCATTCGACGTGCTCCACGTTCGAGAGATGTCGGAAGCTATTGCTTGATTATACGCGGAGGGAGCGCAATTTGGGCCGTTAATATCTCCAATTTCTTCAGGATCAGCATTCGTAGAGTCATCATACCAACCATTCTGATTAACACCCTGATCGGCAAGGTTTGAATAGAGAGTGCCCTCAAGGTTCTGCTCCTGCTGGTCACTCCATCCGTAACCTGCTCCCGTATCAAGGAAGATAGCTAGTGGCTCATCAGTAGTGTTGCTTACCTGGAAGACATCGTAAAACCGGAAGTCAGAATCTTGATTTAGATTTTCGAAATTCAATGTGAGCTCGCCACCACTACTGATTGAGGCATATTCACTAACAGGATTCAGGTCTAGATATGCTGACCCATCACCAGCAACAGAGACGTTCACCGTTCGGTCTGCCGTTGCCTGACTGAACGCACCCGTACCCATTGCAGCTGCACTACCAGAAGCCAGTGCTCCCACTCCCGCGAGGAACTTGCGTCGGTTTGCCATAGTTGTGTAACCTCGTTGTGTCCGCACACGACCCGCGAGCAGCCGACGCGGGACATCCCGCGTCACCCGGGGTCGCTCTACTACACCCATGGCGCCTATCCCATATCGTTATGAATTTCCAGAAACACTTCCGGGCGGGACTGAAGCCCCGGCCGCCCGGTTCCGACCCCGCTTGAACTCCGGTTGGATCGATTCAGGTCCGGCCTGAGACCTATTCGGGACCGTTCAGCCCCGTCCTGAAGCGGCAATCGTTGCTGGTGAGATGCTACGGAATATGATGGAATCCGATAAATAGCGCAATGCGCCTGTGGAAGTAAGTTGCCAAAATACGATTAATACGGGTTTGAAGGCCTAAAAACGCCGTATATCGCACCTGTGCGAACGGTTGTTTGAACGGAGAGAAAGTTTAGCAGATTATCATAACCACGGGATTTATGTTGGCGTGTTCATATATGTCTGACAGAAATGGCGTCGGTACAGCAGATTGACGGGGAGGGGGCAGAACCGGCGACGGAGGTGTCCGAGGACGAGCTGTTCGACGTGCTGGCGAACCAGCGGCGGCGGTTCGCGGTTCACCTGCTGAAGCGGGAGGAGAAGGAGAAGCTGGAGATCGGCGACATGGCCGAACAGATCGCGGCGTGGGAGAACGGGATCGACACGGCCGAGATCACGGGCAACGAGCGCAAGCGCGTGTACACCGCGCTCCAGCAGTCCCACCTGCCGAAGATGGACGACGCGGGCGTCGTCGAGTTCAACAAGGACCGGGGGATCGTCGAGCCCACGGAAGCGATCCAGAACGTCGACCTCTACATGGACGTCGTCGAGGGGAAGGAGATCCCGTGGAGCACCTACTACATGGGGCTCTCGGGCGTCGCGGTCGCGCTCACCGGCGCGGTGGCGCTGGACGCGTGGCCGTTCGTCCTCCTCCCCGATATGGCGTGGACGGTCGCCATCGTCGTGGCGTTCGCGTTCTCCGCGATCACGCACAAGTACTACACCGCGGAGATGAAGGTCGGCGAACCCGAGGAACCCCCGGAACTGACGTAAGGCGAGCGGTTTCAAGCGGTGCGTACCGGGTTTCCGGCGCCGCATAACCTTAGGGTCGGGACGCGTTGAATCGAGTGAACGGACTGTGCGAACTCATCGCAAATGAAACGACGGAACTTCGTCCTGCTGCTCGGCGGTGCGAGCTCCGGCGCGATGAGCGTCGGGACCGGCGCGTTCAGCAGCGTCTCGGCCGAGCGGGAGGTGTCGGTGAACGTCGTGGAAGACGAGAACGCGTATCTGGGGCTTGACGGGGATATTGAAAACGGAGTCGTACGAATCAAGAACCAGTTCGCCGGAACACTCGACCTAACCGTCACCGCGAAACTCGAATCAACGACTGGAGCGGTTGTGGTCGAAGCAGACGGCGGTGATATTCAGGTCGAGATCGAGGGAGAGGCGGACGAAGGCGACGAGGAAGGTAGCGAGGATGACGGGGAGTCGGACGGCGACAACCGTGCCGGCATTACGATAGGCACGGGGAACTCCGCCGACGTGACCGCCGAATGCGACGGAGGTGGAAGGCTGGACCTCGCACTCACCTTCTTGGGCAGGGTCGTAGACACCGGAACGACGGTAAATAAGACGCGGACGTTTACGGTCAGGTGCGACGAGGACGACGACAGCGGCGAATCGAACGAGAACGTGAGTGAGCACGTCGAGAGAGTGAAATTCGCCGGGGGCGGCAAGAAGGTCCGTATCCTCACGACCGAGAACGGAGGCGGGGGCAACGGGATGGAAGGTGTCGTCGATGCGAAGCTGTACTGCGGTGACGAAGGGCAGAATGCGAGCGAGGGCTTCAAAGAGGTCCAGGTAAACACGGACGTGTGGATCGACGATTTCGACGATTTCGACGATGACGATCTGGAGAAGACGATAGCAAAAGTCGAGATCGACGGGGCCGGCACCTTCGAGAATCCGGATCCCGGAACGGGGAACATCGTCGAGAACACCGAAGACAACTCGGCCTAAGCTTTCCTGCGATCGGTCGTCCGAACATTTGTATACATTACATACATAGTAGACGCTATGCCCACCATCTCCACGCGCGTCCCCGAGGACCTCGAAGCCGAACTCGAGGAATACCTCGAATCGGAACGCCTCGACCGAAGCACGGCGGTCCGGAAGCTCCTGAGCGAGGGGCTCGAAGCGTGGCGCACCGAGCGCGCGCTAGAGCACTTCGCCGAGGGTGAGGTTTCGCTCACGAAGGCCGCGGACCTCGCCGGGCTCTCCGCCTGGGAGTTCGCCGACCTCGTCGAGGACGCTGACGACGCGTGGGTCTCGTCCGATCACCTCGAAGCCGACCTCGACGAACTGTGAGCTGGGTCTTCGACGCGACGCCACTGATCTACCTCGCGAAGGCGGAGCGGCTCGATGTGGTCGAGACGCTGGACGGATCGCGAGTCGTCCCGGAGGCCGTCTACCGAGAAGTCGTGGCAACCGGTGTCGAGCAGGGGTACGACGACGCGCGCCGGATCGAGCGCGCGGTGGAAGACGGATACATCGGCGTCGTCGCGGTCGATACTGACGACTCACCGGTCGCGACGCGGCTCGCGCGGCATCCAGGGTTGAGTGACGCCGACGTCGCGGTGCTCGCGTGTGCCGACGCGCGCGATGGGGTAGCGGTGATGGACGAGGCCGCGGGGCGTTCGGCGGCCGCGGTCGAGGGCGTCGAGACGCGCGGGACCGCGTACGTCGTCCTCTCGGCGGTGAAGCGAGGAAAGCTGTCTCCGGAGGAGGGGCATGAAGCGATCGACGCGATGATCGACCGCGGATGGTACGTCGCGCCGGACCTGTACGCGAAGATCGTCGAGAAACTGGACTCGCTCGGGGGTTGATCGCAGACTACTCCGCGTTTTCCGTATCGGAATCCGCCGCCTCGTCGAGTCGTTCGACCCATACTTCGAGCCGGTCACGAGAAAGCGTTGCTCCGAAAACACTCCGTCCCGGGTCAGAACAGCCCGGGGACGAGGACGTAGCTCAGGAGCATCCCGAACAGCCCGGCGAACAGCGCGAACAGGGCCATCGGGACGATGGCCTTGCGGAGCAGGTCGCCCTCGCGGCCGGTGATGCCGACGACGCCGCAGATGGCGGCGACGTTCAGCACCGAGACCATGTTGCCGAGGCCGCCGCCGACGTTCTGGAGGCTGACGACGATCGTCCGGGAGAGGCCGACCGTCTCGGCGGCGTTGTACTGGAGCACGCTGAAGAGGATGTTCGAGGAGGTGTTGCTCCCGGTCATGAAGGAACCGATGGCGCCGATCCACGGCGATATCATCGGGAGCAGCCCGCCCGCGCCGATCGCGAGCGCCCGGCTGAGCGCCTCCATCATGCCGAGGAGGTCCGCGGTGTTCGTCTGCGACTGGATCATCACCTGCGTCATCGACACCGCGATGATCAGCGTGAGCGCGGCGGGCGCGACCTGCTCGACCGAGCGCCGCCACGCGGCCCCCATCTCGTCGGTGTCCATCCTGTGGATGAGCCCCGTGAGGACGGCGATGGGGATGAACGGCATCGTGCCGGGGAGGTAGAGGTACTGGAGCGTGTAGCCGAGCTCCGTGCCGAGGATCGAGTCGATGCTGACCGAGAAGCTCTGGATCCACGCGAGCACCTCGGTGCCGGCGACGGTGAGGTCCGGCCACCGCGTGGCGAGCAGCGCGAGCGCGACGAGCAGGTACGGCGTCCACGCCAGCAGCACCGACATCTCCTTTTGCGGCTGGTCGCGGGAGATCTCGTCGAGGTCGAGCCCGCCGAGCCAGGTGTCGCTCCACGTCGAGTCGCTCGGGAAGTCCCACTCGCGGTCGGGGACGAGGACGTCGTTGTTCGCGAGCAGGAGCCCGACGCCGAGAACGACGAAGCCGGCCGCGATGTCGGGGAGCGCGGGGCCGACGAACCACGCGACGACCAGCTGCGTCCCGCCGGTGACGGCGCCGAGCAGGAGCGCGAACGGGGCGATGGGGAGCGTGTCGCGGACGGCGCCGCCGACGCTCCGACCGCCGTCGGCGTCGCCGAACCAGTAGGTCAGGAAGAACACGCCGAGGAGGCCCCAGAACACGTACGTCAGTCCGGTGACGACGCCGGACCACGCGGAGACCATCGAGAGGAACTCGGCGACGCTCACCGAGCCCGACAGCGCCGGTTCGATGACGGCCCCTGTCCCGCCGATGACCGGGGTCCCGGCCGCGCCGAACGGCGGGTTGGGCGCGTTGAAGTACAGGCCGAACACCGCGGCCGCCAGCGGCGGGAAGCCGAGCCCGATGAACAGCGGCGCGGCGAGCGCGCCGGGCGTCCCGAACCCGGCCGCGCCCTCGATGATCGTCATGAAGCCGAGCCCGATGAGCAGCACCTGAATGCGTCTGTCCTCTTCGATCTGTCCGAAGTACCACCGGATGGTGGCGATGGCGCCGCTCCCCTCGAGGTAGTTCATCAGGAGGATGGCGCCGAAGACGATGAGGATGATGTCGACCGCCTGAAACGCGCCGTAGACGGCCGACGCGACCAGCCAGTCGAGTTCCATGCCCCAGTACGTGATCCCGATCCCGGTCGCGAGCAGCCACCCGACCCCCATCGCGCGGGCGGCCGACCACCTGAGTCCGGCGAGCAGGACGAACGCGACCGCGATCGGGATGACACCGACGAACGCTAGCGTGAGGACGTTTGTCATGGTTGTGTCAATTGACCGTATATTGGCATCCCGCAACGAAGCATATGTAATTTTCTTTTTTGACGATATTACCCGCACGGATCGATGACGCGATAGCGCGATCCGTCACTGACGTCGCGGGCCGCGCGGCGGCCCGCCCGTTCAGCGCGGTCTCTCGGCGCGTGGCGGGAGGACCGGTGGCGCTCCGGCGCCGAGGGAGCCGCCGCCATCGGCTTCAGGTGGGCTTATATGCCTCCCGGCCGGAGCCGCGGCCATGGACGACCACTCGCACGAGCCCGATCCGGACAAGCGCGTGACCGCCCCGATGCAGGAGTTCGGCAGTCGCGAGGTCGGTATCGGCGCGGCCGTCACGCTCGTCGGCCTGCTGATCGCGTACGCGATCCCGTTCCTCGCGACCTTCTGAGCGCAGCGTTCGCTGCGTGTGAAATAGTTCCCGACGCGGTGTAGCGGTGCGACTACCGCGGGTACCAGGCGAGCGGGTGGTCCGCGGTGAGCTCCAAGGAGACCGGCTCGTCGAGGTCGAACTCTTCGACGTGGTTGTGGAGGCAGTGGACCGCCTCGCCCGAGTCGAGCTCGACCCGGTAGACGAACGAGGGGCCGACGTACTGCCGCGAGGTGACGACGCCGTCGGCGAGCTCGGGGCTCGCGGGCGTCGCGCGGAGGTCGTCGGGGCGCACGAGGACGTCGACGGGCGCGCCGTCGTAGACGGTGTCGTACCCCTCCAGCGTCACGGCGTCGAAGCGGCCGATCCCGGTGTCGACCTTCCCGTCGCGGAGCTCGCCCTCGAGGAACGACGCCCGCCCGAGGAAGGAGGCGACGAACTTCGACTCGGGGCGCTCGAAGACGGACTCGGGGCGGCCCACCTGCTCGATTTTCCCGTCGTTCATGACGGCGACGCGGTCGGAGATGGAGAGCGCCTCCTCCTGGTCGTGGGTGACCGAGACCGCGGTGACGCCGGCTTCCTTCAGGATGCGCCGGACCTCCTCGCGCATCTCCACGCGGAGGCGGACGTCGAGGTTCGAGAACGGCTCGTCCAAGAGGAGCACCTCGGGCTCGGGCGCGAGCGATCGGGCGAGCGCGACGCGCTGTTTCTGCCCGCCGGAGAGCTGGTCGGGCGTCTTCTCGCCGTGGTCGACCATCTCGACGAGTTCGAGCAGCTCGTCGACGCGCGCCTCGCTCTCCGCGGCGTCGGCGTCGGCGAGTCCGAACGCGATGTTCTCGCGGACGGTGAGGTGGGGGAATAAGGCGAAGTTCTGGAAGACGATGCCCACGTCGCGCCGCTCCGGGGGGACGAACGATCCGTCGCCGGCGACGACCTCGTCGCCGAGCGCGATCTCCCCTTCCGTGGGCTCTTCGAGGCCGGCGATGGTGCGGAGCGTCGTCGTCTTCCCGCAGCCGGAGGGGCCGAGGAACGTCAGCAGCTCGCCGGAGCGAACGTCGAGCGAGACGTCGTCGACGGCGGTCTCGGGGCCGAACGCCTTCGTGACGTCCGACAGCGACAGGACGGGGTCCGCACCGACGCTCAATCCGTCGTTTGAGGCGGCGCTCGACCGGTGTTCGACCGCCGGGTCCTCCGAATCCTCGGCCGCCGCGTCGTCCGACTCGACCGAGCGCGTCGTGCCGACTGGTTCCGTGGATGCCATCAGTGAGTGGCGGGCGCCGGGGAAACCGGCGTCCCGCGGTTGCGGTCACATACTTTAGGAGTACCTAAAAGCGTATCGCTCGCTCTCGCGGCGTCGAAATCGGCTGGTCGCGGGGGTACGGAGCGCGGGGCTCGTCGCTCGTCCGCCGCCTCGCGCCGGCTTAGGCCAGCTCGCGCTCGATCACGTCGCGGCGGTCGCGGACCGCGTCGGCCGAGAGCGCGATCGACTCGTCGTCGACCGTCAGCGAGAGGGTGCCGTCCGTCGTCACGTCGCCGAGCCGGAAGACCGGGAGGTCGCCGACCTCCGCCGCGACCGCCTCGGGCTCTGTCGTCTGGACGAGGAGGCGGCCGGGCGTCTCGTCGAAGGCCGCGACGCGGTCGGGCAGCGTCGCCTCGACGCCCGCGTCGTCGGTCACCAGTTCGGCGAGCGCGACCGCGAGCCCGCCCTCGCTCACGTCGTGGGCCGCCAGTGTCGACTCGTGGCGGGCGGCCGCCGAAAGCGACGCGACGAGGCCGCCGAGGTCGTCGGCCGCGCCGGACTCGTCGGGCAGCGTCGGGAACCGGTCGCTCCCGCCGGCGTGCGCGAGGTACTCGGAGCCCCCGAGCGCGTCGCCGCCCGCGCCGACGAGGAGGAGTTCGGAGTCGCCCGCGCGGTCGGCGTCGAGCGCGGCCGGCGGGGCCGAATACCCCCGCGTCGTGCCCAGCACCGCGAGCGTCGGCGTCGGCGGGATCGGCCCCTCGACGCTGTCGTTGTACAGCGAGACGTTGCCGCCGACGACGGGCGTATCGAGCGCGGCGCAGGCGTCCGCGAGCCCGTCGACGATCCCCTCGAACGCGCCGTACACGTCCGGCTTCTCCGGGTTGCCGCCGTTGAGGCAGTCGACCGCCGCGAGCGGGACCGCGCCGGTCGCGGCGAGGTTCGTCGCGTTCTCCAGCGCGACGGCGCGCGCGCCCTCGTACGGCGCGACCGCGGTCCACTTCGGGTTCGCGCCGGAGGCGAGCGCGAGGCCGACGCCGTCGGCGGAGCCGTCGCGGTCGGCGTCGCCCGTGACGCCGTCGCCGTCCGGCTCCGTCTCGCGGACAGCGAGCAGCGCCGCGTCGTCGCCGGGCTTCACCGCGGTGCGCGTCCCGACCTCGTGGTCGTACTGGCGGTACACCCAGCGCTTGCTCGCGGTCGAGGGGGCCGAGAGGACGGCCGCGACCGCCTCGTCGAGCGGGGGCTCCTCGTCGGGGAGGTCGCGCTCGGGCTCGCTCGGCGGCTCGCTCGCGAGGTCGTTCATCGGGGCGCCGTCGGCGAGGAACTCGGCGGGCGCGTCGACGACGACCTCGCGGTCGGCCGGATCGGCGTCCGTGTCGCCCGCGAACTCGCAGACGTAGTTCCCGTCGGTCACCTCGCCGAGGACCGAGCAGCCGAGGTCGAACCGCTCGGCGAGGTCGGCGACGCGGTCGACGTCGCCGGGCGCGACCTCGTAGCACATCCGCTCTTGGCTCTCGGCGAGCAGGATCTCCATCGCGTTCATGTTCGGCTCGCGCTGGTGGACCTTGTCGAGGTCGATCCGCGCGCCGAGCCCGCCCTTCGCGACGAGTTCGGAGGAGGCGCCGCCGAGGCCGGCCGCGCCGAGGTCGCGGGCGGACAGGACGAGATTCTCGTCCACGAGGGCCTCGTTACACTCGATCAGCCGCTTCTCCGCGTAGGGGTCGCCGACCTGGACCGCGGGGCGGTCCTCGGTCTCGGCGTCCTCCGCGAGATCCTCCGAGGCGAAGGAGGCGCCGCCGAGCCCGTCGCGACCGGTGCCGTTGCCGACGAGGACCAGCTTGTTGCCCGGCTCCTGTGCGGTGGCCGTGACGAGTCGGTCCTCGTTCGTGACGCCGACGCAGGCGACGTTGACGAGGGGGTTCCCCTCGTAGCCGCCGTGGAAGGCGACGCTGCCGCCGACGGTCGGGACGCCGATGCAGTTGCCGTAGTGGGAGATACCCTCGACGACGCCCTCGAAGAGGTAGCGGGATCGCTCGCGGTCGAAGCCGCCGAAGTACAGCGAGTCGAGGAGGCCGATCGGGTACGCGCCCATGCTCATCGTGTCGCGGACGATGCCGCCGACGCCGGTGGCCGCGCCGTCGAACGGGTCGACGAAGGAGGGGTGGTTGTGGCTCTCGACGCCGAAGGTGACGTAGGTGTCGCCGTAGTCGTCGGCGTCGCGCTCGCTCGCCGGCCGGTCCGCCGCCTCGGGGTCGGGCAGCGCGAGGACCGCGGCGTCGTCGCCGGGGCCGACCACGACCTGGTCGCCCTCGCTGTCGAACGCCGACAGCAGCGGTCGCGAGGAGCGGTACGCGCAGTGTTCGCTCCAGAGGTTCTCGAACAGCGCGGCCTCGGCCGTCGTCGGCTCCCGACCGAGCTCCGCGGTCACGAGCTCGCGGTCCGCATCGGACAGACTCATTCACTTACGTGGTTACCGAGCCGGTTCTAATGCTTTTCTATACGCACGTTCGTGGTCATCGACAGCGACCGCGACGCCCATGCGACGCGAGAACGGCCCGCGGTGCATGTGCGGTGGCGCGCGCCTGCGAGCGGCCGCCAGGCCGCGAGCCAGCACGCGCGAGGGACGCGGCGACCGAAGCGAAGCGAGGGAGCCGCGAGGCTGGGGAGGTGTGAGGTTGCGGTTGCGGTGCTGGTGGGCGGGGCTCAAAGGGGCAGCCGTGAGGGCGTCGTAGGCGACGTAAGCACCGCAGGGAGCGAACGGAGTGAGCGACCGAGGAGCGCAGCGAGCGTACGACGCCCTCACGGCTGGGGCTTTGGAGGTGGCGTCCGTCGACTTGGTCGTAGTTATTTATAAGTAATCGGCTGGAGCTTTGGAGGGATTCGCCGCTGATCTGCTAGCGATCGCTTATAAACAAATGGCTGGAGGATTGAGGGTGTCCGTCGCCGAGCCGCTCGCAATTATTTATAAGAGAACGGTCCGCACCGCTGTGACTGTTTATAAAAGAACGGTCACCGCGGCGAAGACGACCACCGTCCCTACAACGCCGATGGCCATCGCCTTCGCGTTGAGCCGGACCGCCTTCTTGCGGTCGGCGGCGAGCGCCTCTTCGTTCTGGATTTCGTTCGCCCCGTCACCCACGTCGAAGACGCCCATCCCGGCGAAGCCGATACAGAAGCGCTCGCGGTACTGTAACGCCCCCATCGCGGCGCCGTACAGCGGGATCACCGAAGCGATCAGCGCCCAGCGCGGCCACGCGAGCGCGACGACCGCCGCGACGTAGGCCGCCGCGGCCAGCAGCGACCCGACGCCGAGCAGCAGCCGCCGTCGCTGTTGGGTCGGTCCGATGTTGCACACGCCCGGTTGGTACTCCATATCGGCGGTGAGGGACGCGCGAGCAAAAGTCCTCCCGACGGCGGAAATCGGAGGCGCCGGCCGCGGTCCCGACGTCCGACCGAGAAGGAACGGCCGCCCGAGATCGCGTCCGCCGGTCCGCCTCGCCGCGGTGGCAACCCTGAAATGCGCGCCGCGCGAGGTGGTCGTGTGAAACGGATCCAGCTCGGCAACACCGTCTTCGAGGGCGAAAACGACGCGTACCTGCTCGACGGCGAGACGACCGCGCTCGTCGATACCGGCGTCGCGCTCCCGGACGTGCGCGGGGAGTTGGTCGACGGCCTCGCCGAGTACGGCCACGCGTTCGCCGACGTCGACGCGGTCGTCCTCACCCACTGGCACCCGGACCACGCGGGGCTCGCGGGCGAGATCCAAGCCGCAGGGGGCGCCGACGTGTACGTCCACGAGGCCGACGCCGCCCTCGTCGACGGGACCGAGACGCCGCTGTTCGCCGACCGCGACCTCCAGCGCGAGACGTTCGAGCGGTGGGGGATGCCCGCGGCCGACCGCGAGCGCCTCACCGACTTCTTCGACGCGGTCAGCGCGGACCTCTCCGGCGAGCCCGCTGACGTGACGACGTTCGCCGACGGCGACGCGATCGAGGCCGGCGGCGTCGAGCTCGAAACCCTCCACCTGCCGGGCCACACCGCCGGCCTCTCCGGGTTCGCGTTCGACCCCCGAACCGTCCCCGACCACGACCCCGTGGGGGGAGAGAATGCGACAGAGGAGGTCTTCACCGGCGACGCGCTGCTCCCGAAGTACACCCCGAACGTCGGCGGCGCGGACGTGCGCGTCGAGGGCGCGCTCGCGGCGTACGCCGAGAGCCTCGCGCGGATCGTCGCCCGCGACTTCGACGCCGCCCACCCGGGCCACCGCTGGCGGATCGACGAGCCGAGCCGCCGCGCGGCGACGATCCTCGACCACCACCGCCACCGGACCCGCCGGGTGATCGAGGTCCTCGCCGACCGCGAGGCCGCGACCGCGTGGGAGGTGTCGGCCGCGCTGTTCGGCTCGCTCGAAGACATTCACGTCCTTCACGGCCCCGGAGAGGCGTTCTCGCACCTCGACCACCTCGCAAACGCGGGGGTCGTCGAGCCTGACGGGACCGCGTACCGCCTCGTCGACCCCGACCCCGACGTGGACGCGCTGTTCCCGACGACGCCGCTCGACGACCTCGTCGACGGGAGCGACGACGCGTAAGCTGACGCGGACCGGACCGCCGACGGCCTCCTCGCCCGCCGAAAGCTATTCCCGGCGGCCGGCGTATTCGGGGACGTGAAGCGGGACGCCATGGTCGCCGTCGCGGTCGCCCTCCTCGCCCTCGTCGCGCTCGGCGTCGCGGCCGCGACGCTGGACACCGCCGTCGACACGGGCAGCGGCGGGTTCGGCGGGACCGGCGGGGAGGCGCCGAGCGTCGGCGAGGACGACGGAGATCCGGGAGTGCTCGCCTCGTCCGGCGAGGCCGGCCGGCTCTCCGTGTCCGGACTCTGTTTCCCCTCGCTCAGGGAGCCGCCAGCAGTGGTGACGCTCCTCGTCGGGCTGGCGTTGATCGCCGCGGTGACGTACCGCGACACCGCGTCGCCGTTCGCGAGCGCCGCCGTCACCGGCGTGGTCGGCGCCCCGATCGCGACCCTCTTCTGGGTGCTGTCGACGTGCCGGTCGGCAGCGGGCGCCGTCTCGGCGTCGCTCGGCCTCGGCGGCAACGGGAGCAGCCTGCTGCCGGCCGGCGCCGCGGGCGGCGGCGGGTTCGGCAGCGGGGAGGGCGCGGCGTCGGCGCCGCAGCTCCTGTTCGCGCTCGTCGTCGTCGCCGCGGTGATCGCCAGCGTCGCCGCGCTCCTCCTCGCCGGCGGCGACGACGAAGCAGACGGGGACGCGGTCGGTCGGGCCGAGGAGCAGGCCGAGGACCCGCCGACCCTCGACGCGATCGGCCGGACCGCCGGCGAGGCCGCCGACCGGATCGAGTCGTCGGACGCGGACAACGAGGTGTACCGGGCGTGGCGGGACATGACCGACGTTCTCGACGTCGAGCGCCCGGCCTCCTCGACGCCGGCCGAGTTCGCGACCGCCGCGGTCGACGCCGGCGTCGACGAGGAGCCCGTGACCGCGCTCACCGAGGTGTTCGAGCGCGTGCGCTACGGCGGCGAGGACCCGACCGACGACCGCGAGCGCCGCGCCGTCGAGGCGCTGCGCCGGATCGAGGAGCGACACGGGGGCGACTCGTGAGCCGCGATCGGGCCGCGGCGGCGGGCGCCGACTCCGACGGAGGTGACGCGTAGTGCGACCGCTCGCGGTCATCGGGGTGTTGGCGGTCGCCGTCGGCCTCCTCGCGGCGCTCGATCGCGGCATCGCGTCGGCCATCTCTCCCACGTCGGCCGTCGTCACGCTGATCGGCGTCCTCGGCGTGGTCCAGGGGGTCCGGTACGCGAACGCGCGCCGGGACCGGCGGCGACTGCTGACGGACCCCGGCGAGCCGGAGCGCCGCGCGCCGGCCGCGGTGCCCGGGTCGGACCTCGACGAGCGGATCGCGCGTGTCGCCAGCCCGGCGCCGGGCGGCTATCGCGACCGGCGGGACCTCCGCGACCGAGTCCGGGAGGTCGCGGTCGACGCGGTCGCCCGCGACCGAAACTGCTCGCCGGAGGCAGCGGCGACCGCCGTCGACGACGGGACGTGGACGGACGACCCCGTCGCGGCCGCCTTCTTCGACACGCGGAGCGACTACCCGCTCCGGGTCCGCCTGTCGGCCGGAGTCCGAGGGCGCTCGAACTACTGGTACGGGCTCCGGGCCGCGATCGACGAGATCGAACGGATTCAGGGTGGTGCGGCGTGAGCGATCCGAGCGGCGCCGCGGTCGCGTCCGAGCCGGAGGACTCGGATTCCGCCGGCGGCGAGGCGAGAAGCGCGAGGCGAGAGGAGGCGGCCGACTCGACCGCGGGCGGCGAAGCGGACGCGGCGGCGGCCGACAGCGCCTCGGCGGCGGAGTCGACGAACACCCCGACCGATCGCGAGCGCCGGCGCGAGGTGGCGACCGACCGCTGGCTGGGGATCGCCGGCGCGGCGCTGGCGCTGGTCGGCCTCGGCGTACTCGTCAGGCAGTCGCCGCTGGTGCTCGCGGGCGCGGTCGGCGTCGGCTACGCCGTGTACGCGCGGGCGGGCGACGCGCCGACGCCGGCGCTCGCAGTGATCCGTTCCGTGAGCGACGAGGCGCCGGCCCCCGGCGACGAGGTACACGTGACCGTCCGCGCCGAGAACGTCGGGGAGACGGCGCTCCCGGACCTCCGGCTCGTCGACGGCGTCCCGCCGGGGCTGGCGGTCGTCGACGGCCCGGCGCGGGTCGCGACGGCGCTACGGCCCGGGGCGGCGGTGACGTTCGAGTACACGGTGCGCGCCGCGCGGGGAGACCACGAGTGGGAACCGCTGACCGCGATCACGCGCGACGCGGCCGGAGCGCGCGAGCGCTTGACGACGCTCGACGCGCCGACCGCGATCGCCTGTACGCCCGAGCTGGCAGCCGGCGGGAACCTCCCCCTGCGCGGGCTGACGACCGTCCACCACGGGCGGGTGCCGACCGACGTGGGGGGCGCCGGCGTCGAGTTCCACGCGACGCGGGAGTACCGCCGCGGCGACCCGCTGAAGCGGATCGACTGGAACCGGCGGGCGCGGACGGGCGAGCTGTCGACCGTCGAGCTGCGCGAGGAGCGCGCCGCTACCGTCGTGCTGCTCGTCGACGCCCGCGAGTCCGCGTACGTCGCGGCCGACCCCGACGCCGAGACGGCGGTGGAGGCGAGCGTCGCGGCCGCCGGCCAGGCGTTCTCCGCGCTCCTCGACGGCGGCGACCGGGTCGGGATCGCGGCGCTGTCGCCGCTGGACTGCTGGCTCCCGCCCGGCAGCGGGACCGTCCACGCCGCCCGAGGGCGCGAGACGCTGGCGACCGACCCGGCGCTCGCGCCCACCCCGAGCGGCGAGCGGTTCTACCGGTCGCTGTGGCTCCGGCGGTTCCGCCGGCGGCTCCCGGCCGACGCGCAGGTGCTGTTCTTCACCCCCCTGGTCGACGACACCGCGGCGACGCTCGCCCGTCGGATCGACGCGCACGGGCACCTCGTGACGGTGCTCTCGCCAGACCCGACGACGGCCGAGACTGCCGGCCAGCGGCTGACGACCTTCGAGCGCCGCGGGCGGCTGCGGTCGCTCCGGTCGGCGGGGATCCGCGCGCTGGAGTGGGGCGACGACTCCTTCCCGGTCGCCGTCGCGGCCGCGACGAGGCGGTGGTCGCGATGAGCGGCGAGGGGTCGGTGGGCGCGCCGAGCGGCGAGGGGTCGGCGGCCGCGCCGAGCGGCGACAACGCCTCGGGCGCGACGACCGGCGACGACGACCTCGGCGACTTCCACGAGACGGACGCCCGGCCGCCGACAGTCGCGGTCGTCGCGAGCCTCGCGGCCGCGGGCGTCGCGGCGACCGCCGCGCTGGTCGCGAGCCCGATCGGCGGTGCGCTGCTCGGCGTCGCCGCGCTCGGCTTCCTCACCGGGTCGCTCCGGAGCTCGACGCGGGTCCTGACGTGGGGCGCCGCCGTCGGCGTGGTCGGCCTCGCGCTCGCGGGGTACCGCGGCGCGTCCGCAGAGGCGCTGCTCGTCGCCGCCGTCGGGCTCGCGGTCGCGTGGGACGTCGCCGACCACGGCGTCGGCCTCGGCGAGCAGGTGGGTCGGGGCGCCCGCGTCCGACGCAACGTCGCGGTCCACGCGGGGGCGAGCCTGCTCGTCGGGGCGCTCGCGGCCGCTCTCGTCTACGGCGTCTCCCTCGCGGTCGGCGGCGGCCAACCGGTGGCCGCGCTCGCGCTCCTCCTGGCCGGCGGCATCGCGCTGATCTCGGCGCTGCGGTGACGGCGGGGACGGCGAGGACGGGGGGGACGGCGAGACGAGCGACGCGACATCGATCGGGAGGGCGCGAACCTCCCGCGACGCCGGAGCTAAACCCTTATCAGCGCGCGGGTGGCAGGTACGCTCGTATGAGCGACCTCCCGGACGACTTCGACTGCACGCTCACCAACTGGGAGTACATCTACGGGCTCTGCCGCAACGTCTCCGACGCGGTGAAGCGGGCCGACTTCGAGCCGGACATGGTCGTCGCCCTGGCCCGCGGCGGCTGGTTCGCCGGGCGCTGCGTCTGCGACTTCCTCGGGCTCAACGACCTCACGAGCCTCAAGATGGAACACTACGTCGGCGCCGCGGAGAAGAGCGACGAGCCCCAGATCCGCTACCCGATGCCCGAGGGGAGCGTGGCGGGGAAGAACGTCCTCATCATCGACGACATCGCCGACACCGGCGGCTCGATCCGCCGCGCCGAGGAGTACGTCGAGGAGCGGGACGCCGCCGAGATCCGCACCGCGACGCTCCAGCTGCTGGGCACCTCCGAGTTCCAGCCCGACTTCGTGGGCGAGCGCCTCGAACAGTGGACGTGGGTCGTCTACCCGTGGAACTTCCTCGAAGACATGGTCGACCTCACCGAGGGCGCGATGGAGCGCGCCGACGAGTCGGCGTTCTCGCGGGAGGACCTGCGGCACTACTTAGAGGAGTTCCACGGCATCGGGCGGATCGAGATGGAGGTCGCCCAGCCCGACCGCCTCGACGAGGTCATCGACGAGATGGTCCGCCGGGACGTGGCCGAGCCCGTCGGCGACGAGAGCTGGGCGCTCGCCGAGTAGCGGACCGGAGCGATGGCCGGAGAATCGGACGACGACGCCGGTGACGACGACCGCGACGCGGACGCCGACGACGGCCGCGACGACGCCCTCGACGCCGTGCTCGCCGCGTACGATCTGAAGGACGAGCGGCGCACGGGCTGGCAGCTCCGCGGGGTCGACTCCCCCGAGTCCGTCGCCGCCCACTCGTGGGGGGTCGCGTACCTCGTGTTGGCGCTCGGCGACCGGTTCCGCGGTGACCTCCCGAGCGTCGACCTCGACCGCACCCTGCGGCTCGCGGTCGTCCACGACGCCGCGGAGGCCGAGACCGGCGACGTGGCGACTCGGGCCGATTCGACCGCCGACGCGGTCGATCGCGAGGCGAAGGAAGCCACGGAGCGCGAGGCGATGGCGGATCTCGCCGGCCCGCTCCCCGAGCGCGTCCGGAACGCGTGGGAGGCGTACGAGGCCCGCGAGTCGCCGGAGGCGGTCCTCGTCAAGGAGTGCGACCTGCTCGACACCTGCCTCCAGGCAGTTGTCTACGAACGAGGCGACCGGTACGACCCGGAGAGGGGCGAGCCCGACGCGTTCCGCGAGTACGACGACCTCGACGAGTTCTTCGCGACGACCGAGCCGCGGCTCCGGACCGAGGCCGGGAGGGAACTGTTCGCGACGGTTCGCGAGCGGTACCGGGCCGCGCGGGACGGGGAGTGAGTTCAATTCGACGCGCGCCACGCCGCCGCGGCCGCCTCGATCGCTTCCAACGCGTCGCGGGTGCCGTCCGCGTCCCCCTTCTCGAAGTCCTCCTCGGTCTGCCCCATCTGGTTGGTCACGTGCGCGAAGCAGACGACCGGCCGGTCCCGGACGTCCGCGAACGCGTACAGCGCCGCCGCCTCCATCTCGACCGCGAGGATCCCCTCGGACCGGGCGCGTTCGATCGCGGTCTCCGTCTCGCGGAAGGGCGCGTCGGTCGTCCACGTCGCACCCGTGTACACCGGGCGCGACACCGACTCGCACGCGTCTTCGACCGAGGCGCGGAGGTCGGGGTCGAGGCGGGCGTAGCGACCCGCCGAACGGTAGTGGTGGCTCGTCCCCTCGTCGCGGAGCGCGCGCTCGATGAGCACGAAGTAGGGCGGGTCGTCCTTCGGCACGATCCGTCCCGAGGAGGTCACGCTGACGAGGAACTCGCAGCCGGCGGCGAACAGCTGCTCCGCGACGAGGACGGCGAACGACGCCCCGACGGCGCAGCCCACGATCCCGAACTCCTCGCCGTCTCGTTCGAACCGGTAGAGCTCGGTGTGGTAGCCGGGCCACGTCTCGTCTTTCCGCGCCGCGCCCGTGGCCGCCAACTGGCGGACGATGTCCCCGTCCGGGTCGAGGACGCAGACGTCCGGGACCGAGCGCTCCGGGAGGTCCTTCTGCCGTCGGGCGTTCTTCAGGAGGGCATCCGGATCGAAGACGGACGGCTCGTCGAGCGCCTTCGCCTCGAAGAGCGGCGACGCGTCCGAGTCGGACGGGTCGGTCATATGAGTCGTGTTCGCCGAACCGACGAAAGGGGGTTACGGTCGCTCGACGACTCCGTGCCCTCGAACGGAAGCGGTTCCGTCGGCGCCTGAGGAGTTCGTCGGCGCCCGAGGGTCCCGCTTCCCGTCGCCGAACTAATCCGCGGCCCGTTCGGCCCGACGGGTCTCTTCGACCTCCAGCGGGTCGCCCGTCGACGTCGCGGTGACGAGTCGCAGGTACTGTCCCGCGCTCGTGAGCAGCTTGTTCTCCGCCTTCCGGAGGTGTTCCTCGTACGTCGAGCGGGCGACCGCCGTCTGGTCGGCGAGCTCGCGCAGCGAGGTCTGGCGCGGCTGGGTGTAGTAGCCGCGCTCTAAGGCCAACTGGAGCGCCGCCAGCTGTCGGTCGGTGAGGTCCTCGAACAGCTGGTTCGCCGGCGCCAGCATGCTGTGCGGGATCTGGGTCTCCGAGATCTCGGTCTTCGAGAGCAGCTCGATCTCCCTGTCGGCGCGCAGGTCGCCGAGCAGCGCTCGGATGTCGGCGCCGTCGAACGCGACGACCGTGTAATGCTCCCAGCCCTGCCGGTAGATGGTCGGCGACTGATACAGGCAGTTGTGCTTCTCGAAGCGATCGATAACGGACTCCTCGAGCGAGCAGAGACAGGACTGCGTGACGACGTGGTACCCGTCGTCGTCCGCGGACTCGTGGAGGACGGTTCCGATCTGATCTATCTCGTCGAGCAGTGCGTCCGTCGGCGTCGTCTCCGCGGTGATCTCGAGCACCTGACAGTCGCTCAGCGGCCACTCGCGGATGGTGAGATCCGGATGTCGCTCGGAGATCTCCCGGTACGGACACTCGTGTTTCACTCGGATCGAGGCCTCGTACAGGCTCATACGGAATTTTGGAACTAACACGCATTAACGGTGCCGGTCATGTCCGGCAGTGGCCGTATCCCCTTCTCCCCGCTATACCGGTGTACGATGCAGGAGCTATCGCCGGACGCGCTCAGCGAACAGCTGCGAAACGACGACGAGGGGCCGCTCGTCCTCGACGTCCGTCACGAGGCGGAGTTCGAGGAGTGGCACATCCCGGGCAGCGTCAACGTCGACGTGTACGACGAACTGACCGAGGACCCAGATACCGCCAAGCCGGCCCTCTCCGATCTCCCCGATGACGCGGAGATCGTGACCGTCTGCGCCGCGGGCGTCGTCTCGCGGACGGCGACGGACGTCCTCCGCGAGCTGGGCTACGACGCCGTGACGCTCGCGGACGGGATGAACGGCTGGAGCCGCGTCCACCGGCACGCGGAGGTCCCGGTCGACCTCGACGGGACGCTCGTCCAGGTCGCGCGTCCGGGGAAGGGATGCCTCTCGCACGTCCTCGTCTCGGCGGGCGAGGCCGCCGTCTTCGACCCGTCGCACTACCTCGACGAGTACGAGGCGATCCTCGACGAGCACGACGCCGATCTGATCGGCGTCTTCGACACGCACGCCCACGCCGACCACGTCTCCGGCGCGGCGGAACTCGCCGACCGCTACGGCGTCTCCTACTACCTCCATCCGAAGGACGCGCTCGCCCTCGACGCGGCGCCGATCGAGGACGGGCAGACCGTGGCCGTCGGCAGGCTCGACGTCGAGGTCGTTCACACGCCCGGACACAGCGAGGGGAGCGTCTCGTTCGACGTCGGCGGCGGGGCGCTGCTCACCGGCGACACCCTCTTCCACGAGAGCGTCGGTCGCGTCGAACTCGGCGTCGAGGCCGGGATCGAGGACGCCGACGTCGAGGGGAACGCCGCGACGCTGTACGAGAGCCTCCGGCGGCTGCTGGACCGGCCGGACGACGCGGTCGTGCTCCCGGCGCACGACCCCGGCTCGCCCGAGCCGCCGGTGACCGCGACGCTCGGTGAGGTCGAGCGCCGGAACGCGGACCTCCGCCGCGACCGCGAGGCGTTCGTCGAGGAGCTCGCGTCGGACGTCCCGGACCACCCCCCGAACTTCGAGCGCGTCAAGCGCACGAACGTGGGACAGGAGTCGGTTCCGGCGGACGAGCTGGCCGAGCTGGAGCTGGGGCCGAACAACTGCGCGGCCGAGTGACGATGAGCACGGCAACCGACATCAAACAGGGGATCCGCGAACACCGCTGGCAGTTCTCGCTCCACGTCCTGCTGGTGTTCGCCACCGGCCTGACCATCGGGTCCGAGCGCACCGTCGTCCCCGCGCTGGGGGAGGACGTACTCGGCGTCGAGTCGTTCCTCGTGATCGGCTCGTTCGTCGTCTCCTTCGGGATCGTGAAGTCGATCCTCAACCTCTACGCCGGGAAGTGGGGAGAGGAGTACGGCCGCAGACCAGTGCTCATCGCCGGGTGGGTCACGGCGCTCCCGCTGCCGGTCATCCTCATCTTCGCCCCGAGCTGGGGCTGGATCACCGTCGGGAACGTCCTGCTGGGGATCAACCAGGCGCTGACGTGGAGCATGGCGATCAACGCCAAGATCGACCTCGCGAGCCCCGACCAGCGCGGCCTCGCGGTCGGCATCGACGAGTCGTTCGGCTACACCGGCGTGGCCGTCGGCGCCTGGGTGACGGGCGTCATCGCCAGCCGGTGGGGCCTCCGGCCGGAGCCGTTCTACTTCCTCGCTGTCGTCGTGGTCCTGGCGTTCCTCGTCTCGGTGTTCCTGATCAGAGAGACCGTCCAGTACGCGCAGGTCGAGGGGGGTGACGACGACCGCGACGCGAACCTCCCGTTCAACGAGGTCCTGAAGCGGGCGACCTACGGCGACCGGACGCTGTTCGCGGCGGCGCAGGCGGGCCACGTCGAGAACTTCGTCGACACGCTGTTCTGGATCGCCGTCCCGCTGTACCTGCTGAACCAGGGGCTCGACATCGCGGCGGTCGGGGCCGTGGTCGGCGTCCACAGCGCGATGTACTTCCTCCAGATCGGCACCGGCGGCCTCGCGGACCGGATCGGCCGGCGACCGCCGGTCATCGCCGGGATGTTCCTGGCCGGCGCGGGCGTCCTCGGAATGGTCCTCGTCGAGGGATACCTCGCGTGGGCCGCGCTGGCCGGCGTCTCCGGGTTCGGGATGGCGCTTTTATACCCGAACCTGATGACCGTTCCGAGCGACGCGGCCCACCCGACCTGGCGGTCGGCCGGAATGGGGGTCTACCGGATGTGGCGCGACTCGGGCTACGCCGTCGGCGCGATCCTGATCGGGCTCGCGATGGAGTTCGTCAACGCCGAGGCGGCGTTCTACCTGACCGCCGTCCTGATGTTCCTCTCCGGCGCGATCGTGGTCGTCTGGATGGAGGAGACCCACCCCGAGTTCGGGACCCACGAGCCGCCCGCTCCAGCGCCGGAGCCGCCGACCGAACCGGCCGCAGGGGACTAGCCGGCGGCGGACGGTGGCGTGACCGAGAGTGGGTTCGACGATCGTCGTTCCCACAATCGACGTTCGTAGGCCTTCTACCCCTCGATTTCGCGCGAGGATGGTAAAAGGGTTAACGGGGGAGGCCGTCTCACGAGGTGAGCACTTTCATCACGCATGTCTGACACCGATCTCGTAATCATCGGCGGGGGGATAAGCGGGGCGTCGCTTCTGTACACGGTCGCGAAGTTCACCGACGTCGACGACGTCACGCTGATCGAGAAGGAACGGGAGATCGCCGCGATCAACTCCCACCGGACGAACAACTCCCAGACGCTCCACTTCGGGGACATCGAGACGAACTACACCCTGGAGAAGGCGGAGGAGGTCAAGGAGGGAGCCGAGCTGCTCGCGGGCTACCTCGAGGGGTCGGACCCCGACCGCGAGATGCACAGCAAGCGGAGCAAGATGGTCCTCGGCGTCGGCGACGAGGAGGTCGCCAAGTTAGAGGAGCGCTACCGCGAGAACGGGTTCGGCGACCTGTTCCCGAAGCTGCGCGAGATCGGCCGCGAGGAGATCGCCGAGCTGGAGCCGAAGGTCGTCGAGGGGCGCGACCCCGACACGGATCTGAAGGCGCTCCAGACGCCCGACGGCTACGTCGTCGACTACGGCGCGGTCGCGGAGTCGTTCGTCGACGCGGCCCGCGAGGAGGACGGCGTCTCCGTCCACCTCGGAACGACGGTGACGAACGTCGACGAGCGGGGCGACGGGTTCACGGTCGACACCGACGACGGCGAGTTCGACGCCGAGGCGGTCGTCGTCGCGGCCGGGTCGCACAGCCTCCAGTTCGCCAAGGAGATGGGGTACGGCGAGGGGATGTCGCTGTTGCCGGTGGCGGGGAGCTTCTTCCTCGCGGACGACCTGCTGAACGGGAAGGTGTACACGCTCCAGATGAAGAAGCTCCCGTTCGCGGCGGTCCACGGCGACGCCGACGTCCACGACGGGAGCGTCACCCGGTTCGGGCCGACCGCGAAGCTCGTGCCCGCGCTCGAACGCGGCCACCTCTCGACGGTGAGCGACTTCGTCGACGTGTTCGGGTTCAACCCGGACTCCGTGCTGAGCTACGTCAACATCCTCTCGGACAAGATCCTCTTCCCGTACGTCGTGCGCAACCTCGTGTACGACATCCCCGCGGTCGGGAAGCGCGCGTTCCTCCCGAACGTCCAGAAGGTCGTGCCGAGCGTCGACGTCGACGACATCGACCGCGCGAAGGGGTACGGCGGCGTGCGGCCCCAGATCGTCGACACCGAGAACAAGGAGCTGGACATGGGCGAGGCGAAGATCGTCGAGGACGGAATCCTGTTCAACATCACGCCCTCGCCCGGCGCGTCGACCGCACTGAAGAACGCGATGCGGGACGTCGACACCGTCCTCGGCTTCTTCGACGAGGAACACGAGTTCGACGAGGACGCCTTCCGCGACGCGACCATCGAGAACTTCCCGCGGGCCGACGACGAGGCGGAAGCGGACGACGAGGCGGAAGCGGACGACGAGGCGGACGAGGAGGAAGTCGCGGCCGAGGCCGACGACTGATCCGACCGTCGGCCAGTTCCGCGGCTGACGGCCTCGAAGGCCGACCTAAGCGCGCGTCTTCTCCGCGACCTCCCGCTCGAACGCCTCCCGCAGCACGCGGATCGCCCGGCGCTTCGTCCCGTCGGGGACGAAGACGAACGGGATCGGCACGTCGAACGCGCGGTCGCCGTACAGCCCCCAGTCGGCGACCGACCGCGTCGTGCCGCCGTACGCGATTGGGATGTCCTCTAGCTCGTCGGGGTCGTAGGCGGGGACGTACGAGCGGTCGATCCACACCTCGTGGACCGGCACGTCGAGGGCGTCGGCGAGGAGCCGCTCCAAGCGGTCGTCGCCGGCGGTGAGCCAGTCGGTGAACTCGTCGAGCGGGTCGCCGTCCACGCCGAGGTCGTCGTCGAGGTCGCCGCCGATCCGGTCGGCGAGCGCGATCCGGTGTTTCCAGCAGGTGGCGGGGAAGCGCCGCCCGCGAAATCGGTCGTACATCGACGCGAGCGTCGAGTCGGGGGTCTCGCGGGCGGCGGTCCGGAGCCGTTCGAGCACCGCGTTGTCGTCGAGCTCGCGGTCCAAGATGCCGTCGACCGTGACGGGGTTCTCTCCGGTCTCGCGCTCGTACTCGCCCAGAAGCGCCTGGAGGAGCCGGTTCGCGTACACCGACTTGTGGTGCTGGGTGACCCACATGTACAGCGCGATTCTCCCTTCGAGGTAGTTGCCGATGGTCGAGAGCGCCTTCTCCGAGAGCGCGAGGCCCGCCTCGGGGTGGGCGGTGTAGGCGTCGACCATCCGCTCGACGTCGAAGCTCAACACGCCCGCGCCCGTCATCTCGTTGTCGCGGGTGATGTAGTCGAGCCGGTCCACGTCGATGGGGGAGTGGAGCAGCTGCGCGCCGACGCCGTACTGCCACGGCTCGCCGCGCTCGTACGCGAGGCTGTAGCCGAGCACGTACGCGCACACCTCGAAGGGGTCGACGTCGAACGCGCGGAGGGCGTCGCCGTACTCCTCGACGATGATCACGCAGCCGAGCAGCTCGTGCGGGTTCGCCGAGCGGAGCGGCGCGCCGCCGACGCCGGCCCGATCGAAGGCGTCGACCAGCCCGGTCTCCGCGACGCGCTCTCGGAGGAGGCCCTCGTCGAGGAACCCCTCGGAGAGGTGCGAGAAGGGCGGGTGGCCCACGTCGTGGAGCAGGCAGGCGCACTCCAGCGTGCGCTGGATCTCCTCCAGTTCGTCGACGGCGGCGTCCCGGGTGAAGTACGACTGCTGGCGGAGGTTCTCGAAGACGGTCCGCCCGAGGTGGTAGACGCCGAGCGAGTGCTCGAACCGGGTGTGGTTCGCGCCCGGGTACACGAGGTGGGTCGCGGAGAGCTGGCGGACGTACCGCAGCCGCTGGAACGGCCGCGTGTCGACGACCCCCTCGACGAGCGCGTCCGGCAGCTCGATGTAGCCGTGGACGGCGTCTTTGATCTGAGTCGTGGGCATCGATTGTGGGCACCACACCCTCCCGCACCCTGCCTCTTTCGGTCGTCAGCCGACTGCGGTCCGCTCCTCCGGCTCCCCGGAGCGCCCCGATTCACACTACATAAATGCGAGCGCGGCGAGTCACGGGTATGGTATCGGACGCGGCCGACGGGACGGATGCGCGGCCGAACACCGCCGACGCGACCGACCCCTCGCTCGTCGACCGCTGGACCGCGCTCGACCGCGGCTGGCAGGCGCTCGCGCTGGGGCTCGGAATCGTCGCCGCGCACCTCGTCGGACAGGCGCTGTGACGGGCGTCACCGAGGCGGTCCGGGCGTACCTGCCCGGCCTCGCGCTGCTCGCCGGCGGCGCGGTCGCCGCGACGCTCGTCGCGGGCGTAGTCCCCGGCCTCCAGCCGCTCGTCGTCGCCGTCGCGCTCGGCGTCGGGGTCGGGAACACCGTCGGGATCCCGGAGGTCGCGGAGCCGGGCGTCGGCGTCGACAAGCTGTTCTTGGAGACCGGGATCGTCCTGCTCGGCGCGGCGGTCGCGGTCGAGGAGTTCCTGACCGCGGGACCGACCGTCCTCGGCCTCGTGGCCGCGGTCGTCGCCGGCGGGCTCCTGTTCGCGGAGGTCGTCGCCCGCGGCCTCTTCCGGATCGGGTCGCCCACCTCCTCCCTGCTCGCGGCCGGGGCGAGCATCTGCGGCGTCTCCGCGGTCGTCGCGATCGGCAGGGTACTCGACGCGCGCGGGGCCGCCATCACGTTCGCGGCCGCGACGATCCTGCTGTTCGACGCCGTGACGCTCGTCGCGTTCCCGCTGGCGGGCGAGTGGCTCGGCCTCACCGGCCGGCAGTTCGGCGTCTGGGCGGGCGTGAGCATGTTCTCGACCGGCCCCGTCGCGGCCGCGGGGTTCGCCTACTCGCCCGAGGCGGGCCAGTGGGCGACCGTGACGAAGCTGGCGCGCAACTCGCTGCTCGGCGGCGTCGCGGTCGCGTACTCGGTGGCGTACACGGCGCGCTCGGCCGCCGATCCGGGCGTCCGGCGGCTGTGGGCGGAGTTCCCGAAGTTCCTGCTCGGCTTCCTCCTCGTGGCGGCGGTCGCCAACAGCGGGCTGCTCTCGCCGGCCGCGCTGGCGTCGATCGGGCGCGTCTCCGACGCGCTGTTCGCGCTGGCGTTCGTCGGCCTCGGGCTCTCGATCCGGATCGACGACATGCGCGCGGTGGGTGCGGCGCCGGTCGGCGCCGTCCTCGTCCACCTGCTCGTCGTGAGCGCGGCCGCGCTCGCGGCGGTTCGCTGGCTGCTGTAAGCCGCGTCGCGCAGCGAGTCGTCGGCCGCGCGCCGCGCGCACGCCGCCGACCGGGTTCACGTCATATAAGTGGCGAGCGGGCGCACTCCGGGTATGGGAACCATCGGATTCATCGGCGGCAGCGGCATCTACGAGGCGCTCCCCCTGAACGACGTGCGCGAGGTCGAGTTCGACACGCCGTACGGCGAGCCGAGCGACGCGGTGACGATCGGCGAGTTCGGCGACACGGGCCGCGAGGTGGCGTTCCTGCCGCGGCACGGCTCGGACCACGGCGTCTCGCCGACCGACCTCCCGTACCGCGCCAACATGTACGCCTTAAAAAAGGCGGGCGTCACGCACGTGTTCGCGTCGAACGCGGTCGGGAGCCTGAAGGAGGAGCTGGAGCCGGGGACGCTCGTCGTCCCGGACCAGATCTACGACCGGACGAAGGGCCGCGAGCTCTCCTTCTACGGCGACGGCGTCGTGGTCCATCAGCCGTTCGCGGACCCCTATAGTCCAGAACTCGTCGACCACCTCACCGAGGCCGCGGAGTCGGCCGCGCCCGAAGACACGAAGGTCGTGAAGGGCGGCACCTACGTCTGCATCGAGGGACCGCAGTACTCGACGCGCGCGGAGTCGGAGTTTTATAAGAGTCAGGGCTGGGACCTCGTCGGCATGACCGCGATCCCGGAGGCGAAGCTGGCCCGCGAGGCCGAGATCGCGTACGCGACGATCGCCGGCGTCACCGACTACGACGTCTGGAAGGAGGACAGCGAGGTGACGCTCGAAGAGGTCCTCGAAAACGCCGAGAAGAACCAGAAAGCGATCAAGGCCGCCGTCGAGGAGGCCGTACGGTCGCTGCCCGAGGATCTGGAGTGCGACGCGCACACGTCGCTGGAGGGCACCGTCAACACGCCGACGGAGGCGATTCCGGAAGAAACGCAGGAGCGCGTCGAGCCGCTGCTGGGCGACTACTTATAAATAGACGAGGCGGTGCGGTGGCGCGCCTCCGAGCGGGCCCTCGGCCCGCGAGGAGCCCGCGAGGGAGTCGGTCGCCCGAGCGAAGCGATGGGCGACCGACGAGGCTGGGGAGGGATGAGGTGCGGTTGCGGTGCTGTGCGGGGTGGGGCTCAAAGGGGCAGTCGGGAGGGCGGCGCAGGCGACGCGAGCACCGCAGGGAGTGAGCGAAGCGAACGAGCGAGGAGCGCGGCGAGCGTGCGCCGCCCTCCCGACTGGGGCTTTGGAGGTGTTCCCAATCAATCCGCGGTCAACGATTTATAATCGAGCGGCTGCGGCATTGGAGACGGCTGTGACCTCGAAAACGTACTAGTCCGCGATCGCTTCCGACTCGCCGGTCATCGCGGCCGGGTCCTTCACCCACAGGTCGCCGAACAGGTCGTCCTGCTGGAGCCGGACCGAGCCGCGGTGGGCCATGAACAGCAGCGCGAGGTACGTCATGAACGGACGGCCGCCCGCGCGCTCTATCTCCGCGAACAGCACCTCCGTCCGCCCGCGGTCGAAGTGGGTCCGGAGGGCGTTGTCGATCTCCACTATCACCTCCTCGATGTCCTCGTCGTGGGTGCGGTCGGTCGCCTCGCCCGCGGTCGGCTCTCCGTCCTCCCGGAACTCGTCGTCCGCGTGGTAGTCGAGCGTCTGCGTGCCGCGGGCGTGGCCGTGCGGCGACTCCGAGGTGTCGTACTGACGGGAGTCCTTCCACCACGAGCCGCGCTCGGCCTCGCGCAGCTCGCGGACCAGCTCGTCGAGCGTCTCCGGCGAGCCGCGGGTGTTCTTGCGGTCGAGCCGACGGTCGATCTCGTCTTCCAGCTCGTCGACCGGATCGAAGTCGCCGTCGGCCGGGTCGGGCGCACCGCCCTCCATCGCCACCTCCCACGGCTCCGGCTCGGGCTCCTCCTCTTCGTCGTCGTCCGCCAGCATGCCGTCGCTTTTCATCCGGAGCAGGACGCTGGCGTAGAACAGCGCCCGCCCGGTCGTCCGGAGGTCCGTCTCGTCGAGCTTCTCCAAGAACGCGTCCGTCACCTGGACGATGTCGATGTCCCACGGCTCGATCTCGCCCTCCTCGGCGAGCTGGACGAGGAGCTCGACGGGCTCGACCTCGTCGTCGTCGGTCTCGTCCGGGGGCGAGACGTCGGGCACCGGGTCGGACTCGTCGGGCACGTCCGAGCCGGGTTCGTCGGTCTCGTCCCGGTCGGTCGCGTCCGAGCCGGACGCGGCGGCCGAATCGGAACCGCCATCGTCCGGAGCGTCGTCGGCGAACGGGTCGGCGCCGTCGCGCTCGCTCGTCAGGTCGAGGTCCGGGACGCCGCCGTCGGGGTCCGAGCCCGGCGCGCCGTCGCTTCCCTCCTCAGTCATCCGCGCTCACCCCCTCCTCGTCGGCGTCGTCGCCGAACTGCATCCCGGTCACCGCAGAGAGGTTGTCGCCCTGCATCGTGACGCCGATGGCGCGGTCGGAGCGCTCCAACAGCGCCGAGCGGTGGCCGACGACGACGAACTGGGCGTCCTCGGCCAGCTCCTCGATCATCTCGCCGACGCGCTCGGCGTTGACCGCGTCGAGGAACGCGTCGATCTCGTCGAGCGCGTAGAACGGCGCCGGGTTGTGGCGCTGGACGGCGAAGATGAAGGAGAGAGCGGTGAGCGACTTCTCGCCGCCGCTCATCGCGTCGAGCCGCTGGACCGGCTTGTCCGCGGGCTGGGCCTTCATCGTTAACCCCTCCTCGAAGGGGTCCTCCGGGTTCTCCAAGACGAGTTCGCCGCTGCCGGCCGAGAGTCGCGCGAAAATGTCCTCGAAGTGGTCGTTGATCGACTCGAACGTCTCCATGAACGTCTCCTTCTTCGCCGCCTCGTACCCCTCGATGCGCTCCTCGATCGCGTCGCGCTCCTCGACGAGCACGTCCCGGCGCTCCTGGAGCTCGTCGAGCGCCTCCTGGACCTCCTCGTACTCGTCGATCGCGAGCATGTTCACCGGTTCGAGCGCCTCCATCTCCGACTCCAGCTCCTCGATCCGCGACTCCACCTCGTCGAGGTCGGGGATCTCGTCGGCGTCGTAGGCGCCGACCTGCGACTCCAGCTCGTCGATCTCCCACTCCAGGCGGTCGCGGCGATCGGTGAGATCGGAGAGGTCCGACTCGGCCTCCGAGACGAGCGACCGCTGCTCGTCGCGTTTCCGGGTCGCCTCGCGGATCTCCTCGCGAAGCTCCTCGCGCTCTTCTTTCAGGTCCGCGATCTCTTCCTCGAGGTCGGCGATCGACTCCTTCTTCTCGGCCAGTTCGGCCTCCTTCTCCTCGATCGCGGCCTCGTGCTCGGCGATCGCCTCCTCGGCCTCGGCCTTCGCGTTCTGCGCCTCCTCGACGTCGTCGTGGAGGTCGTCCAAGGCGTCCTCGGCGTATCCCTTCTCCAACTCCAGCTCGTTGATCCGGCTGTCGAACGAGTCCATCCGCTCTTCTAAGTCGTCGATCTCCGCGCGGATCTCGTCGGCGCGCTCGGAGAGCTCGGGGATCTTCGAGTCCGCGAGCTCGGCCTCGATGTCGTCGATCTCGGCCGCGAGCTCGTCGATCTCCGCGTCGGTCGCCGCGAGCTCCTCGTCTAACGCCGTCATCTGCTCGTCGACGGACTCGCGTTCCGCCTCCAGCTCTTCGAGCTCGTCTTCCAGCTCCTCGATCCGGGCTTCGGCCTCCGCGAGGTCGTCCTCGGCGCGCTCGACGTCCGCCTCCAGCGACCGGACGCGCTCGGCCGCGTCGGCCTTGCGGTCGCGGGCGTCCTCGATATCGTCGTCGAGCGCGTCTATCTCCGACTGGACCGACTGCCGCTCGTCCTCGAGGTCGGAGATCTCCGTCGCGAGCCGCTCCAGCTTCCCGCCGCCGGACTTCGTGAACGAGTAGCGGGAGCCGCCGCCGGAGCCGCCGGTCATCGCGCCGGACTTCTCGACGAGGTCGCCGTCGAGCGTGACCATCCGGTAGTCGCCCATCAGATCGCGCGCTGTCGACATGTCCTCGACGACGAGCGTCGAGCCGAGCACGTACGAGAAGATCGACTCGTACTCGGCGTCGTAGTCGACGAGGTTCCGCGCGAAGTCGACGACCCCCGGAAGCGAGGGCTTCCGCGGCAGGCTCCGGTCGTCCATCTTCGTGATGGGGAGGAACGTCGCCCGCCCCGCGTTGCGCTGTTTCAGGTAGTCGATACAGGTCGAGCCGACGCCGTCGTCGTCGACGACGACGTTCGCCAGCCGGCCGCCCGCGGCGGTCTCGCAGGCCTCGGCGTACTCGGCCTCGACCGAGCCCAGCTCGCCGACCGCGCCGTGGACGCCGTCGATGCCGCCGTTCTTCACCTCGGTGACCGCCCGGGGCCAGGAGGCGTCGCCGCGCTCGTCGGCGGCCGCCTCCAGCTTGGCGTACTCGTTCTGCTTCTCGCGGAGCGTCTCCTCGATCTTCTCTAAGCGCTCCTCCTTCTCCGCCTTCTCAGAGAAGAGGTCGGCGACCGCGTCCTCGATGGTCTCCCGGTTCTTCTCGGCCTTGTCGAGCTCGCTTTTCAGCTCGGAGATGCGCGCCTTGTGTTCCGGGATCGACTCGCGGGCCTCCTCCAGCTCCTCGCGGGCCTCGCTGACCGCGTTCGAGCGGCGGCGGGCCTCGTCGAGCAGCCGGTCCTTCTCGCGTTGCGTCTCGTTTTTCTCCTCGCGGAGCGACTCGATCGCCTCCTTCTTCTCCGCGAGATCGCTTTTCAGCTCGTCGAACTCCGTGTCCGCGCCCTCGATCTCGGCCTCGACGTCGGCGAGCTCGGAGCGCTTCGTCGCCAATTCCGACTTCACCGACGCCTTCTCCACTTTCGTCTCGCGGATCTCCGCCTCCAGCTCCTCGACCTTCTCCTCTTTGCGATCGATCTGGACGAACGCCTGCCGCCGGTCGTTCTCGGCCGACTCCGCGCGCGACTCGGCGGACTCGATTTTGTCCTCCAGCCGCGAGACCTCGCCTTTGATCTCCTCTATCTCCGAGCGGATCTGGATCTGCTCCTCCTCGCCCTTCGTCTCGATCTCGTGGTTGAGGTCTTCGAGGTCCTCCTCCAGTCGGGTGAGCTTCCCCTGTCTGGCGTCGAGCTCCTCGCGGAGCGATTCGAGGTCCGTCTCGGCCTCGTCGATGTCGCCCTCGACGTCCGCGAGCGCGTCGCGCTTGTCTTCTAACTCCGAGGCCTTCCGGAACCCGCGGTACTCCTCCAGCTCGTCGCGGAGCTCCCGGTACTGGAGGGCGGTCTCGCGCTCGTCGGCGAGCTGGTCGAGCCGGTCCTCTTTCTCGCCGATGCGGAGGTCCGCCTCGCCGATCCGGTCTTCGACCGTGTCCAGCTCCTCGTAGGCGGCCTCCTTCTTCTCGTCGAACTCCGCGACGCCCGCGATCTCGTCGATGATCCCCCGCCGCTGGTACGGGGTCATGTTGATGATCTCGGTGACGTCGCCCTGCATCACCACGTTGTACCCCTCCGGGGTGACGCCCGCGGCCGCGAGCAGGTCTTGGACGTCCGAGAGGTTCACCGAGCGCCCGTTGAGGTAGTAGTACGAGTAGTAGTTGTCCTCGGTCTCCTTCACGCGGCGCTTGATCGTGATCTCGGAGACGTCGCCGATGTTCTCCGTGCCGGCCGCGGAGACGACCTGTGACCGGTCGAGGGTGCCGTCCTCGTTGGAGAGCACGACCGTGACGGAGGCCTCGCTCGGCCCGTCCGCGGCCTCGCCGTCGTCGTGGCCGGGATTGTAGATGAGGTCGGTGAGCTTCTTCGCGCGGATCCCGCGGGTGCGGGCGAGCCCGAGCGCGAACAGCACGCCGTCGATGATGTTCGACTTGCCGGAGCCGTTCGGCCCGGTGACGACGGTGAAGTCCTCGTAGAAGGGGATCCTCGTCGTACGCCCGAAGCTCTTGAACCCGTCCAGAACGACTTCAGTGATGTGCATGGGGTCGGAGGGGACCGCTTACGCGACGATGATGTCGTCGCCCTCGCTCGACTCGCCGTCGTCGTCCTCGGCGGTCTCCTCGCCGTCGGCGTCGGGCGTGGTCGCCGACTGCTCGGGGACGACGACGTCGCCTCCCCCGTCCGCGTCGTCGGTCGCCGCCTCCTCGTCGGCGCCGTCGGACGATTCCTCGACCGACTCGAAGACGTCGACGTGGTCGTCGGAGTGGGTCGTCCGCTCGCCGCCGGACACCGCCGACGCGTCGTCGGAGGCGGACTCCTCGGTCGCGGACTCGTCGGCCGCGGCGTCCGCCGCTTCGGAACCGGCCGTCGCCTCGGCGGCCGCCTCCTCGACCGCGACCGACCGCTCGTCTTCCAGCTGTCGGACGCGCTCTTTCATCTCGACGAGCTCCTCGGTGAGCCCGTTGACCGCCGCCTGTAGCTCCGCGACCTGCCGTTCGAGGTCCTCGACGCGGTTGCTCATATACACACGCATGCTCGCGCGACGCGTATAAATCTGCGTCAGACACATGTGTGACCAAACCGCACGATTCGGCCGCCGCCCGCCGAACGTTTCGGCACCGTGAAACGTGTCAGACGACAGGAGAAGATACTTATACCGACCGAGGGTACACCCGCGGTATGAGCAAGATCACCTTCCGGGCGGACGACGACCTCGTCGACCGGCTGGAAGCGTGTGACGCCTCCAAAAGCGAGGTGATGCGGGAGGCGCTCCGGACCCATCTCGACGGCGAGGGGGACGCGTCCGACGCGTCCGACGCGACGACCGGGAGCGTCGACGACGCCCTCGTGGACCGCGTCGACGAGCTGATCGCGGAGCGGCTCGACGCCGCGCTCGACGAGCGACTCGGTCCGGCGGGCGGTGCCTCGACGCGGGCGTATACACCCGAGAGCGCCGGCGATATCAACGTAAACGTCACGCTCGACGCCCCGGACGCCGGATCGGACGACCGAGACGACGAGGTGCGTGTGACGCGTGAGACGACCGACGAGGCGGAGGCGAGCGCGCGTAAGACGGACCGGGGTCCGGGCGCGCAAACGCGCGAAAACGCCTGCGGCGGATGCGGCGAAACCGTCCCGTCTGACCACGTTTACTGCCCGAATTGCGGTGAAAAGCAGTCGCATAGAGCCTTCTGCGAGTGCGGCGACGAGCTCCGAACCGACTGGGCGTTCTGTCCCGGATGCGGACGCCGGACCCCGGCGGCGGACGTTTTGAAAGATCAATAATCGACTCTGACGGCCCGTATACGCCTATTTTCGGGCGTTTTCACGTTCTGTCTTACACCCTCCGGTAGTTTTATAATGGTTCGCTCGGTGACTTCAATTGCGTAAGACGGTCGTCTTACAGCGGCCGGCCGGTGCGGGGTGTCGCCCCGCAGTCGGGCGGTTTCGCGCTGTAAGACACACGCGTCGCGTGTTCGCCGTCTTACCGGGGGAATACCAATGGAGCGTGTGACACTACGAATCCCGAAACAGCAGATCGACGAGGTCGAACAGATGGTGGAGACGGGCGAGTTCCCGAACCGGAGCGAGGCGATCCGGTCGGCCGTCCGCGACATGTTGAACGAACAGGACGGCGAGCGCGACGAGCGCGGCCGCAACCGCAACTGGGCGAAGGTGTAAACTGATGCAAGATCTCGTTCAGGACGCCCTCGACAACGCGGAGGCGGAGAAGCGCGACATGGACGACGTCGACATGGGCGACGACGAGTTCGGGGACCCCCGGATCGTCATCGTCGGTGCCGGCGGCGCCGGGAACAACACGGTCAACCGGCTCTACAACATCGGCGTCGACGGCGCCGACACCATCGCCATCAACACGGACAAACAGCACCTCAAGATGATCGAGGCCGACACCAAGATCCTCGTGGGCAAGTCGCTCACGCAGGGGCTCGGCGCCGGCGGCGATCCCAAGATGGGCGAGCGCGCCACCGAGATGGCCCAGGGCACGATCAAGGAGGTGCTCGGCGACGCCGACCTCGTCTTCGTCACCGCCGGGATGGGCGGCGGCACGGGCACCGGCGCGGCGCCGGTCGTCTCGAAGATCGCCAAAGATCAGGGCGCCATCGTCGTCGGGATGGTCTCGACGCCGTTCAACGTCGAGCGCGCCCGCACGGTGAAAGCCGAGGAGGGCCTCGAAGACCTCCGCAACGAGGCCGACTCGATTATCGTCTTAGACAACAACCGGCTGCTCGACTACGTCCCGAACCTGCCGATCGGGAAGGCGTTCTCCGTGATGGACCAGATCATCGCGGAGACGGTGAAGGGGATCTCGGAGACGATCACCCAGCCGAGCCTCATCAACCTCGACTACGCGGACATGTCGACGATCATGAACCAGGGCGGCGTCGCGGTCATGCTCGTCGGCGAGACGCAGGACAAGAACAAGACCCAAGAGGTGGTCAACGACGCGATGAACCACCCGCTGCTCGACGTCGACTACCGCGGCGCCTCGGGCGGGCTCGTCCACATCACGGGCGGCCCGGACCTCACGCTGAAGGAGGCCGAGGGGATCGCGAACAACATCACCGAGCGGCTGGAGGCGAGCGCCAACGTGATCTGGGGCGCCCGCATCCAGGAGGAGTACAAGGGGAAGGTCCGCGTCATGGCGATCATGACGGGCGTCCAGAGCGCGCAGGTGCTCGGCCCCTCCACCCAGAAGCAGGCCGACAAGTCCCGCGCCGCGGTCGACGCCGACGACCTCGGCGACTCGCGCTCGCGGGCGGCCGAGGCGAACGAGAGCGCGGGCGCCGCGGGCGAGAGAGGCGAGCCGGCGGTCTCCGGCGGCACCGACCGCGGCTGGGAGTCCGACGGCGGCAGCGACCCGATCGAGAAGAACAACGGGCTCGACGTCATCCGCTGAGCGCCTCGCGACCGCTGCGGTTCGGTTCCGATTCAGTTTTCCGTCGATACCCTTCCGCCCCGCGCACGGCGCGAGGACTTAACATCACACGATCCGTGTAGAGCTACGTGTCACGTCACCAGCCGATCCGGGGGGCGCGACGTCGCTCCGCCCCCGTCCGCGGACGGGCCAGATTCGCGACGACACGATGACCGACGCGGCGCTCTACTTCACGGGTCCGGAGACCGTCGAGGTGCGGGAGACGTCCGTCGGCCCGCCGGACGCCGACGAACTGCTCGTCGACACCCGGGCGTCGGCGATAAGCGCCGGGACGGAACTGCTCGTGTACCGCGACCAGACCCCGGGAGACTTCCCGGCCGACGAGACGCTCGACGCGCTCGACGGCGACCTCTCGTACCCCCTCCAGTACGGGTACGCCGCGAGCGGGGTCGTCAGCGAGGTCGGCGCGGACGTGGACCCCGACTGGGTCGGTCGGTCGGTGTTCTCGTTCGTCCCTCACCAGACGAGCTTCCGGACCACCCCCGACTCGGTGGTCGCGCTCCCGCCGGGGACGGAGCCGGCCGTCGGGTCGCTCCTCCCCTCGGTCGAGACCGCGACGAACATCGTCCTCGACGCGGCCCCTCGGCTCGGAGAACGGGTCGTGGTGTTCGGCGCCGGCGTGATCGGGCTCTGCGTCACCCGGCTGCTGGCCGCGTTCCCGCTGGAGTCGCTCGTCGTGGTCGACCCCATCGAGCGTCGTCGGGCCCTCGCGGCGTCGTTCGGCGCCGACCGGACGACGACGCCGACGGCTCTCGACGATCCCGCCGACGCGGGCCTCGGCGGTTCGGGCGCCGCGCTCGACGACGCGGACCTCGCGGTCGAGCTCTCCGGCCAGCCGAGCGCGCTCGACGACGCGCTCGGCGTCGTCGGCTACGACGCGCGGATCGTCGTCGGGTCGTGGTACGGCACCAAACGCGAGCCGATCGGGCTCGGCGGGCGGTTCCACCGGGACCGCATCGACATCGTCTCCAGTCAGGTGTCGACGATAAGCCCCGAGCTCCGGGGGCGCTGGGACCGCGACCGACGCATGGACGCGGCGCTCGAACGGCTCGGCCGGATCCCCGCCGACGAGCTGATCACCCATCGGATCCCGTTCGAGCGCGCGGCGGAGGCGTACGAGCTGCTCGACTCGGCGACCGACGAGACGGTACAGGTAATCTTAGAGTACGAGTGAACGGCCGTCGCGGTCACCCGCGGTCGGGGAGGCGCCCGCTGACGGCGAGGTAGTCGCGCGTAAACACCGCGAGCGACGGGAGGAGGACGACGGGCGCGACGGTCCACACGAGCCCCGTCGGGACCGGCGGGACGAGCGCGACCGTCACGAACACCATCTGGACGCCCGCGAGGTACTTCCCGAGGTCGCTGTCGGGGAGGTCGCCGACGGGGAGCCCGCGGACGTGGCGCAGCCACACGGCACCGCGGAAGACGTACCGCGCGGCGGAGATCGAGAGGTACCAGACCGGCAGCAGTCCCCACAGGACCGCCACCAGCGGCGCGGCGACGAACCCGAAGGTGTCGAACGCCATGTCGAGCCGGCGGCCGATCTCGGTCTCCCGGCCCACAGTCCGGGCGAGGACCCCGTCGAGCCTGTCGAGGGCGACGCCGGTCCCGTAACACAGCGCCGGCACCCACGCGAGCGTCGTTCCCGACGGGACGACCGCGAACCCGGCGACGACGGCGTACAGCGCACCCCGGACGAGCGTGACCGCGTTCGCCAGCCCGAGCAGCCGCCGCCAGAACCCTCCGGCCAACCGCTCCGGGTCGAGCCGGTAGCCGACGTACCAGAGCTGGCCGGCCCAGCAGCCGCCCGCGACGACGGCGGGAGAGAGCCCCCACCGGCCGGTCGCGTCCATCGGATACAGCCGAAAGAGGAGCGCCGCGAGCGCGACCGCGGCGAAGAGCGGGAGCCCGACGCCGACCCCGACGCGGAGGGAGCGCCGCCGGCGTGCGCCGGCCATCTACTTGTCACCTCCGGCGGCGGTACCCGCGACCCCGGCTGCGCGCCCGCGCCGCGGTCGGCGCTTCCGAGTCGACACGGCTACCGGCGCAGTAGGAGGACCAGTACGGCGATCAACGCGACCTGTGCGACCTTGTCGACGGCGCCGAGCGTCCCGACGTCGGCCGGGAACGACTTCGCTCCCCCGGCGAAGTTGATGACGTACCACAGGACGATCTGGACGAGCGTGAAGGCGATCCCGACGGCGTACACCGTGCGACGCCGGTAGTCGATCGCGAGGAGGACGACGCCCCCGACGAACCCCAGCCCGGCCAGCACGAAGCTGATCCCCATCGGCGAGGGGAACATCCTGACGCCGAGGAGGAGGTGGACGGCGGCGGAGACGAGGGCGGCGGCGATGCCCACCCAGTGGAGGCCGTTCAACGAGCCGATGTCGACCGCGGACTGCCGCGCTTCGGTCGTTGCCATACCACACGCACGGGCTTCACTCACATAGAAATACCGCCCCAGACCCCGGTGTCCGATCGCCGCCGACCGTCACCGCTCGAAGTCGGGGTCCCGAAGGGCGTCGACGCGCGCGATCTCGTCGGCGGCCAGCCGCTCGCTCCCGGCCGCCAGGTTCGAGACGACGTGCGACTCGGTGGTACTCGACGGGATCGGGACGACCCCCTGCGAGGCGTTCCACGCGATCACGACCTCGGCGGGCGAGAGTCCCCGATCCGCCCCGATCGCGTTCAGGGCGGGCTCGTCGAGGAGGCCGGGCGCCGACAGCGGCGAGTGCGCGACCACCCGGATCCCGCGCTCGCGGCAGAAGTCGATCAGATCGTTCCGGGGGCGGTAGGGGTGCCGCTCCACCTGTACGAGCGCCGGATCGACCGTCCCCGCCTCCAGCACCGTCTCCAACTGCGCCCGCGAGACGTTACAGACCCCGAGCGTCCGCGCCCACCCCCTGTCGTGAACGGCCTCCAGGTTCTCCCACGCGGTCGCGAGCGACACGTCGTCGGTCGCTGGCTCGCCGTCCGCGTCCTCGGGGAAGGTGAGCGCCTCCTGCCGCTCGACCGGCCTCTCGGCGAGGCGGCGAAGCTCGCCCCGGTGTTCGAGCGCCGAGGGCCAGTGGAGCGCGTAGCAGTCGAACGCGTCGATCCCCAGCTCCTCGCGGCTGCCCGCGCAGGCGGCGAGCAGGTGCTCGCGGCGGTGGTTCGTGCGCCACGCCTTCCCGAGGAGGAACACGCGCTCGCGGTCGGGCGCGCCCGGCGCGGCGAGCAGCTCCCCGATCCGGTGTTCGTTGCCGTACAGCTCGGCCGAGTCGAGGAGGCGGTAGCCGGCGTCGAGCGCGGTCGCGATCGAGTCGGCGCGCTCGACGTACTCCCCGTCGCGGTAGCGCGAGCAGCCGAAGCCGACGGCGGGGAGTCGGATCGCGGCGGCACCCGTCTCGTCACCGGCGGTCGCGGCGCCCTCACCCGACGCCGCCGGCCGCACCGCCGGCGCCGGCGGCGGGTCGGCGGTCGCGCCGCAGTCGTCGACCGCGACCGGGCCGTCCCCCTCGGCTGCCGCCTCGATCGCGTTGCAGACGGCGACGACGTGGGCGCCCCGTCGTCCCCCCGCCCGCGACGGCGACCCGGCCTCGACCGACGCGGCGAGGCGCTCCACGGCGTCGACGTACTCGTACGGTTCGGTTGGCGAATCTGGCGGCGCGCTCACGTACTCCCGGCCGACGCGGCCGAACCGGACGCCGTCGCGGTCGTCGTCCATCGCGCCGGTCCCCTTCAGGTACAGCGAGCCGTCGTCGCCGTGGAGCTCCAGCCCGTAGAACTCCCGGCTCCGGTGGGGGGCGTAGAAGCTGGCCGTGAGCCTGACGGTCGGCCCCGCCGCGAACGCGAGCGTCGCCTCGACGTGGCTCGGCGTCGACGGCCGCCGCTCCTCCCGGGCGGGCCAGACGTCGAGGGCGTCGGCGACGCGGACGCGCTCGACCGGCCCGAACCACGCCACCAGCAGCGCGAGGGGGTACACCGCCCCGTCGTACAGCGGCCCGATCTCGAGGAAGGAGTCGGGCCGGTCGTGCCAGTCGGTGACGCGGCCGACGTGGGCGTGGGCGTACCCCAGCCCCACCGGGCCGAGCCGCCCGTCGGCGAGGAGTCGGCCCGCGCGGCGCTGCGAGGGCGCTCGCGGCGTCCCGGGCGCGCAGCCGAGGGCGAGCCCGCGGTCGCGGGCGAGCGCCACCAGCGACCGCGCCTCGTCGGCGTCGAGCGCGAGCGGCTTCTGCGAGTAGACGTGGCGGCCCGCTTCGAGCGCGGTCCGCGTCACCGCCGCGTGGGCCGCGTGGCTCGTCAGGTTCACGACAAGCGGCGCGTCGACGCGCTCCAGCGCGGTCTCCAGGTCGGCGAACGACGGGCAGCCGCGGTCCGCGGCGAGGGCGGCGGCGCGGTCGGCGTCGAGGTCGACGACGCCGGCCAGCGACAGCGAGCTCTCGGGCAGGCCGGCGGCGTACTCCGGCGCGATCGCCCCCGCGCCGACGAGCAGGCAGTTCACGGTCGTACCGAGGCGGCGAGACGTATAGGTGTCTCGACGGCGGCGGGGCGTCGACGAGGGCGACGGTGGCGCTCCCCCCGGAGCGGTTTAGTCGCCTCGCGACAACTCACGGTCGTGACGGAGCCGGGCATGGGCCGCCTCGGGACCGCCTACCTGCGGGGGTTACAGGCGATCGGTCGGCGGCTCGACTACGGGACGAACGCCTTCGACCGCGAGTGGGACGTCCTCGTCGTCCTCGACGCCTGTCGGGCCGACCTGCTGCGCTCGGTCGCGCCCGACTTCGAGTTCCTCGGCGAGGTCGAGACGGTTCGATCGGTCGGGAGCTCCTCCTCGGAGTGGTTGGAGAACACCTTCGTTAACCACTCCGAGACGGCGCGGACCGCGATGGTCACCGGGAACACGTGGACCGACCGCTACCTCGACGCCGACGCGTTCGCCGCGCTCGACGAGGTGTGGAAGTACGCGTGGGACGAGGGGGCGGGAACCGTGCCCGCCGCGGCCGTGACCGACCGGGCGATCGCGCTCGCTCGGGAGCGCGACCCAGACCGGCTCGTCGTCCACTACATGCAGCCGCACCACCCGTTCGTCCCCGACCCCCTCGACGGCGACGACGGGCTGGCGCGGACCGGGAGCCACAGCAACGCGGGGAACCCGTGGGTGCTGCTCCGGCGCGGCGAGGTCTCGGTCGAGCGCGTCTGGGCGGCGTACGAGGCGAACCTCCGACACGTCCTCGGCGAGGTCGAGTCCCTCGCGGCGAACGTCGACGGGCGGATCGCGGTCACCGCCGACCACGGCAATTGCTTCGGCGAGTGGGGGCTGTACGGCCACCCGATGCACGCGCCCGTCCCCGCGCTGCTCGCCGTCCCGTGGGCGACGGTCGACGGCGCGGACGAGGGCGGGCGTGAGCCGACCCTGACGCCGCCCGAGCCGCTGCCGGTGTCGCGAGTCCACGGCGGCGAGGGCGAGACGGACCGGGACCGGCTGCGCGCGCTCGGCTACTTATAAACGGCCTCGTCGCCGCTCGCCTCTCGGTATAAATACCCCGGCGCGGCGAGCGTCCTTCCGCCGCCCTCCGGCTTTAGGTTGCTCGCGCCCGTGGATCTGTTCATGTACGCGACGACGGTGCTGACGGACTTCGTGGCCCAGCACTACCTCACGGTCGTCGACGAGGGGCCGGAGAGCGTCCCGCACTCCCACCACTTCGAGGTGGAGCTGACCTTCCGCGGCCCCGAGCTGAACGAGCACGACTACCTCGTCGACATCGACGACGCCGACGCGGCGCTGGCCGAGCTCGCGGACCGCTACCGCGACGAGCTGCTCAACGACCTCCCCGAGTTCGAGGGGAGAAATCCCAGCGTCGAGCGCTTCGCCCGGGTGATATTCGAGCGAGTGACCGACGCGGTGACCGACGAGACCGTGACCGAGCTGGCCGTGACGGTCTGGGAGGACGACGCGGCCGCCGCGGCCTACGACGCGCCGGTATGAGGGTCGGGCTCGCGCTGTACGGCAGTCTCGACGAGCGGTCGGGCGGGTTCCGCTACGACCGGAAGCTTGTCGAGGGGCTCCGAGCCGCCGGCGACGCGGTCGAGATCGTCGAGCTCCCGTGGCGGGCGTACCCGCGCGGGCTGCTGGACAACGCGCTCCCGGGGATCCGCGACCGCCTCCGCGTCGACGTCGACGTAATGTTACAGGACGAGCTCGCGCACCCCTCACTCCTCCGCGCCAACCGCGACCTGCCGTACCCGGTCGTGAGCGTCGTCCACCACCTGCGCGCGAGCGAGCCGCGTCGGCTCTCGCCGCTGTACCGCGTCGTCGAACGCCGCTACCTCGCGACCGTCGACGGCGTCGTCTGCAACAGCGCGGCGACCCGCGACGCCGTCGCCGCCCTCGGCGTCGATCCCGAATCGACCGTCGTCGCGCCGCCCGCCGGCGACCGGTTCGACCCCGCGATCGACGACGACGCGATCGCGGCGCGGGCCGCGTCGCTCGACGGTTCCGACCCCGAGCCCCTCCGAGTCGCGTTCGTCGGCAACGTCGAGCCGCGGAAGGGGCTCGACACGCTCGTCGAGGGGGTCGCCCGCGCCGACGCCGCCGTCGACCTCACGGTCGTCGGCCGGGCGGTCGACGAGTCCCACGTCGCCGACGTGCGGCGACTGGTCCGGGAGCGGGGACTCGGCGACCGCGTGCGCTTCGCCGGCCGGCTGTCGGACGCCGAACTGGCCGACGCGCTCCGCGAGAGCCACGTCCTCGCCGTCCCCTCCCGGTACGAGGGGTTCGGGATCGTCTACCTGGAGGGGATGAGCTTCGGCCTGCCGGCGATCGCCTCGCGGGCGGGCGGCGCGAGCGAGACGGTCGCCGACGGCGAGACGGGCGTCCTCGTCGACCCGGACGACCCGGCCGCCGTCGCCCGCGCGCTCGACGGGTTCGCGGCCGACCCCGACCGGCTCGTCGAGATGGGTCGCGCCGCGAGGCGTCGGTACGAGCGCCACCCGGACTGGGAGGAGACGACGGCCCGCGTCCGTCGGCTCCTCGCCGACGTCGCCGACGCGCCCGACGCCGTCGACGCGGCCGAACCGGAGGTGTCGGCGTGACGGGGACCGACGGCGGTCCCGCGGACGGCGACGCCCTCGCCGCCGACGACGCCGCCTTCCGGCGCTACCTCCGGGCGAAGCGGAGCGTCGACGACCGGGCGCTCGACCGGCGGCTCGTCGGGATCCTCTGCGAGCGGCTGGCGGACCGCGCGGCGGCGCGCGACAGCCCTCTGCGCGTCTTGGAGGTCGGCGCCGGCGTCGGGACGATGATCGCCCGGCTGATCGACTGGGAGGTGCTCCCGCCCGGGGAGACGCGGTACGTCGCGGTCGACCGCGACCCAGACGCGCTCGCCGGGCTGGGTCCCTTCCTCCGGGAGTGGGCGGCGGAACGAGACGCACCGACGTCCATCGACGATGGCGGCAGCGGCGACGACGCGCTCGTCGTCGAGACGGATGAGCGCACGGTCAGGGTCGAACCCGTCGCCGCCGACGCGGTCGCGCACGCCGAGGCGCAGGCCGGGGAGTCCGACGCGCTGATCGGGATGGCGCTACTGGACGTGCTCGGGCTCGACCGGCTCGACCCGCTGCTCGACGCGCTGGCGCCCGGCGGGACCTACTACTTCCCGATCACCTTCGACGGCGGGACCCGGTTCCGCCCGGCACGTCCCGACGACCGGGCGATAGAGGATCTGTACCACCGGCACATGGACGAGAAGCCGGGCGGGAACAGCCGCGCCGGCGGCGCCGCCCTCGCGCGGCTGCGCGAGGCGGACGGCTCGGACCTCCTCGGGGTCGCCGGCTCCGACTGGGTCGTGCGCCCGGCCGACGGCGAGGCCGGCTATCCGAGCGACGAGGCGTTCTTCCTCCGACACATCCTCGACACCGTCGAGGCCGCGGTCGGCGAGGTGATCGCCGACGGGGGCGATCCGATCCCGATCTCGGCCGCCGACCTCGACGCGTGGCACGATATTCGTCGCGGACAGGTCGATTCCGGCACGCTCGTCTACCTCACCCACCAGCTCGACCTCATCGGTCGCGTCGACGGTGATGGCGGCGTGTGAACAGCGCCCCGGTGGCGTCGACGGCGGCGCGTGAACGGCGACCCAATCAGGTCGCCGCCTCGATCGACTCCAGCAGCCGGCACTTCCGGCAGACGTCGCGGCTCGTCTGCGAGCCGCAGCGCTCGCACTCGCGGAGGCCGGAGTCGTCCCCCTCGTCGCCGCCTTCGTCGTTCTCGTCGTCCCCGCGGTACGCCTCGGCCGCGAGCGCCGAGAGCTCCTCGTAGCCGGCCATGATCGAGTGGCGCGCGCCGGGGTGGTTCTCCTCTAACTCGTGGATCGTCGACTGGATCTCGCCGCGGTACGCCTCCTCGGCGTGCGGGCACTCGGCCATGTGGGTCGGGAGGTCGCGGACGTGGCAGTATAAGGCGATCTCCTTTTCGGGCACGTCGCGGAGCGGCTTGGCGCGCGGGACGAACGCGTCGGTCTCCGCGCGCTCGTCGAACGGGCCGAGCGACGCGTCGAAGTGTTTCGCCACCTGCCGCACGTCGCCTTCGAGGAAGTTCATCATCGCCGTCTGCGCCTCGTCGTCGAGGTTGTGGCCGGTGAGCAGCTTGTCGGCGTCGAACTCGGCGGCGTAGTTCTCCAGGAGGTCGCGGCGGAACACGCCGCAGTACGCGCAGGCGGCCATGTCCTCCGGGTCGTCCTCGACGACGTCGTCCATGCGCACGTCGAACTCCTCCTCGTAGGAGACCAGCTCGTGGCGCAGGGAGAGCTCGTCGGCCAGCTCGACGCAGGCGTCGACGCTGGCGTCGCGGTACCCCTCGATCCCCTCGTGGATCGTCAGGGCGAGCATCTCGACGCGGGGGTCCTTCCCGAACACGTCGTCTAAGATCCGCGTCAGGGCGACGCTGTCTTTCCCGCCGGAGAGCCCGATCACCCAGCGGTCGGGGTCGTCGGGCGTCGCGTCCGGATCGAGGAGGCCGTCCTCGCGGACCCGACGCTTCACGCGCTTCTCGACCGACTCCCGGAGGTGGTGGCCGCAGAGGTGCGCCCCGGAGTAGGCGGCGTGGTGGATCGCATCGCTCCCGCACTTGTCGCACTCCATCGGTGTCGGGTTGCGGTCGCGCGGGGATACCCGTTTCGGGCCGGCTACGTGAGGGAGGTACCGGAGGTGGGTGGAAGCGACGTCGATTCGAACGCTCCCGAGGCGACGGCCATTTATAAATGAACAGTCGCTGGCGGAACGACGGCGAACGCGGTCGAAGCCTCAGCCGATCACCTATAAATCGTCACTGGTAGATCGGCTGAAAACGCCTCCAAATCCCCAGTCGTCCATTTATAAATGATTACTGACAGATCGGCAGCGAACACCTCCAAAGCCCCAGCCGCTCGCTTATAAATGAGTGCTGACAGATCGGCAGACAACACCTCCAAAGCCCCAGCCGCGAGGACTCGCGCGGCTCGCTGCGGTCCTCAGTCGCTCGCTTCGCTCGCTCTTTGTGGTCCTTGCATCGCCGTGCTTCGTCCTCGCGGCTGCCCCTTTGAGTCCCGCCCCGCTCCGCGACCGCACCTCACGCCTCCCCAGCCTCGTCGCTCACGCCCTGCGGGCGTTCGCGACTCCCTCGCGCGTGCCGTCTCGCGGTCGCCGGGGGCGACCGCTCACGGGCACGCGCCACGAGGGTAGTGTAAACGAGCGTTCGACGTCGACAACCCCCGGCCGGTTGTCGCCGGTTCCGACACCGGTTTGTCGCCGGGCCGTCCCGGATCGCCGTGAGCGATTCCCCGACCGGGGTCGACCGCGACCCGGAACCCCGTCCCCTGCGCGAGGACCCGCCGGCGGAGAGCCGCCGGACCCGGCTCTGGCGGCTCGGGTTCAACCTCCTCCCGGCATACCGGGGCACGGGCGCGCGCGTCGACCACATCGCGGGCGACTGGCGCTACGTCCGGATCCGCGTGCCGTTCAAGTGGCGCACCCGGAACGCGGTCGGGACGATCTTCGGCGGCAGCATCTACGGCGCGATCGATCCGGTTTACATGACGATGCTTCAGCGGACGCTGGGCGACGAGTTCACGATCTGGGACAAGTCGGCCGCGCTGGAGTTCATCAAGCCCGGCCGCGAGACGTTGTACGCGGAGTTCGACCTCCCGGCCGCCGAGACCGAGGCGATCCGCGACGCGCTCGGGCCGGGCGAGTCGACCGACCGGAAGTACCTCGTCTCGCTCGTCGACGACGAGGGAGAAGTCCACGCGGCCTGCGAGAAGACGCTGTACGTGCGCCGCGACGAGTAGCCGGGTCGAGTCCGGGCGTCGAAGTTAGGCCGCCGCGGCCGCGACGAACGCCTCTTCGACCGTCTCGACGAACCGGTCGGGGTGCTCGACGTGCGGGAGCAGCCGCGCGCGGTCGAAGACGACGAGGCGGGCGTCGGCGGCGTCCGCCAGCTCGCGGCCGTCCGTGAGCGGGCTCACGGTCGCCTCCCGGCCCCAGACGATCGTCGGAGGGACGTCGAGGTCGGCGAGCGCGGCGGCGAGGTCGACCTCGCTGTTGAGCGTCCCGGAGATGAACGAGGCGGGCGCGAACCGCGCGTTCTCGACGTGGGTCGTGCGCCACTCGTAGTCGGTCCACTCCGCGCTCGGGTTCGCGGGGTCGTCGTAGCCGTGGTCGGCGTTGAAGTAGCGGATCGACGGCTTCGCGGTGATGACGTTGAACAGCGCCCGTCCGACCAGCGGCGCGCGGAACAGCTCCCGCAGCCACCCCTTCGCCGGGCTCGGCCCCGCGGTCGCCGTCGGGCAGACGCCGACGAACCCGCTCAGCTCGACCCCGCCCTCCGTGTCTCCGCCGTCGACCGCCGCGGCGGCGTACGCCGCCGACAGCGAGGAGGCGACGACGGCCGGCTCGTCGAACTCGGCGAGGAAGTCGCGGACGAAGTCCTCGTACAGCGCGGCGGAGTACCGGAGCGGCGGCCGGTCGGAGCGGCCGTACCCCGGGAAGTCGGGCGCGACGACGTGGTAGTCGGCCGCCAGGTCGTCGAACACCGCGCGCCACTCCCCGGAGGAGCCGGCGGCGTTGATCCCGTGGAGTAAGAGGAGATCGGGGTCGTCCGGATCGCCCGCCTCGGTGTACGCGACGTCCATCCCGCGCCAGCGGAAGGTGCGGTCGTCGCCGTCGAGCGGGGACTCCAACTCGCCCTCGTACCGGAGGCCGGTGTTGATCGCGGCGAGCGCGCCGACGCCGAGGACGACACTGCCGAGGAGGTTCCTGAGCTTCATGGAAACCTGTTGGTTCGCTGGCGACTTATACTCGTGGGACGCGGCGGCGCCGTCGGTCGGGTCGAGCGGGCCAGTTGGGCCCGCGGCCGCGACGGGCAGGCCGGTCCGCGACGCGCCCGACCCTCAGTCGTCGCGCTCGTCGCCGGCGGCGCGCTCCTCGTCGACGCAGTCGGCTATCGGGCCGACGATCGCCTCCGCGACCGCGTACGGGTCCGTCTCGCGGTCGCGGACCCGCTCCGCGAGCCGGTCGATCCCGCCGTGCCGCTCGATCTCGGCGGTCGCGAGCGCTCCCACGTCCGCGCGCACGAGCGTGCGGATCTCCGCGGCGTACCGGCGCCGCTCGGTCGTCTCGATCTCGCCGGACTCCCGGAGGTACGCCGCGTGCGCGTCGAACGCCTCGATCAGCGCCGCGACCCCCTCGCCGCTGTTCGCGACGGTCTCCAAGACCTCGGGCGTCCACGACTCGTCGGAACCGTCCGCGTGCGCGTCGGCATCGCCCGCGTGCGCGTCGGACTCGCCGTGCCCGGAACCGTCCGCGTGATCGCCGTCGTGGTGGCCGCCCTCGTGGTGGCCGTCGCCGTGCCCCGCCGCGGAGCCGCCCGCGCCGGTCGAGGCCATCGAGGCCGCGCCGTGGTGGCCGGCGCCGCGGCCCGTGGTCCCGCCCTCCCGGCGGTGAACCATCTCCTCCAACTCCGCGACGGTCCGCTGTGCGCCGTCCATGTCGGCCTTGTTGACGACGAAGACGTCGCCGATCTCTAAGATGCCGGCTTTCAGCGTCTGGACGTCGTCGCCGGAGCCGGGCTGGACGAGGACCGCGACCGTGTCGGCGGTGCGGACCACGTCCACCTCGTTCTGTCCGGCGCCGACGGTCTCTAAGACGACCACGTCCTTCCCGAAGGCGTCGAGCGCCTTCACGGCGTCCGCGGTCGCGGTCGAGAGGCCGCCGAGCTGGCCGCGCGCGCTCATCGACCGGAAGAACACGTCCATGTCGCCGACGTTCGACCCCATCCGGATCCGGTCGCCGAGGACGGCCCCGCCGGTGTACGGCGAGGAAGGGTCGACCGCGATCACGCCGACGGTGTCGCCGCGGTCGCGGTAGGCGGCCGCGAGCTTGTCGACGAGCGTCGACTTCCCGGCGCCCGGCGAGCCCGTGATCCCGATCACGTCCGCGCCGCCGGTGTGCTCGTGGAGCGCGGAGACGATCGCCCGGTACCCCGGCGTCCGGTTCTCGATCTTGGTGATGACGCGGGCGAGCGCGCGGTGGCTCCCCGAGAGGAGGTCCTCGACGAGCGCCGCGTCCGCGTCGGTGAGCGACGGCGCGTCCGCGAACGCGGGTGCGTCCGGCCCGGCCATCTACGCGCGCTCCGGGACGTTGTTCCGGATGAACTCGATCGTCTCCTCCATCGGCGTCCCGGGACCGAACACCTCGGCGACGCCCAGCTCCTTCAGCTCGTCCTCGTCCTCGTCCGGGATGATCCCGCCGACGAGGACGAGGGTGTCGTCGAACGCGTCGTACTCCTTCAGCCCCTCGATCACCTTCGGGACGAGCGTGTTGTGCGCGCCCGAGAGGATCGAGATGCCGAGGACGTCGACGTCCTCCTGGACCGCCGCCTGGACGATGTCCTCCGGCGCCCGGTGGAGCCCGGAGTAGACGACCTCGAAGCCGGCGTCGCGGAACGCCCGCGCGATCACGTGTGCCCCTCGGTCGTGGCCGTCGAGCCCGACCTTCGCGACCAGACACCGGACGGCCCGTTCCTGCTGTTCGGCGCTCATACACCCTTCTGGGTCGCGTGCGGGTTTGATTCTAACGGACGATGGGGAAGGTTCGGGCGAGCCCGTCCGAACCGGATCCGCGACCGACGCGTTGAACGCGCGGGCGACCGTACTCCGCCCAATGACCGATAACGCCGAGGGCGACTCCGCCACGGCCGCGAGCGACCGCGACGACCGACTCCCGGCCGAGACGCGGATCGGCCGCGCCGCGCTCCGGGTCGCCGACCTCGACGAGACGACCGCGTTCTACCGGGACGTGGTCGGACTGGCGGTCCTCGACCGCGACGCCGAGCGCGCGACGCTCGGGGTCGACGAGACGCCCCTGCTCGTCTTGGAGCGCGACGCCGACCGCCCCGCCCGGAGCCGGACCGACGCCGGGCTCTTCCACACCGCGTTCCGGGTCCCCTCGCGGGCCGCGCTCGGCGAGGCGCTGGGGCGCGTGCGGGAGCGGTGGCGGCTCGACGGCGCCTCCGACCACCTCGTCAGCGAGGCGCTGTACCTCGACGACCCGGAGGGGAACGGCGTGGAGATATACCGCGACCGGCCCCGGGAGGAATGGCCCGTCGACGACGGCGGAACGCCCCGGATGGCGACCGACCCGCTCGACGTCGAGGGGGTCGCCGCGGCGGCGGCCGGCGAGAGTGAGGAAGGCGGCGCTGACTCCGCCGCCCTCGTCGACCGCGCCCCCGCCGGCACGGACGTGGGGCACGTCCACCTCGAAGTGACCTCGCTGTCGGCGTTCGAGGCCGTCTACGTCGACGGCCTCGGCTTCGAGGTCGGGATGAGCGGCCCGGACGTGCGGTTCGTCGCGGCCGGCGGCTACCACCACCACCTCGGCGCGAACACGTGGCGGGGGCGGACGACCCCCGCCGCGGGGCGCGGGCTCGCGTGGTTCGAGGCGGTCGTCCCCGACGCGGCCGCGCTTGACGCGGTCCGGGACCGACTCGACGCGGTCGGGGCCGACGGCGGCGCCCAGTTCGCGGTCGAAGAGCGAACGGACGGGATCACCGTGACGGACGCCGACGGCATCGAGGTCCGGGTCCGGGCAGCGGAAACCCGGTCCTTATAAAGAAATACGGTGGCGTCGCCGGCGGCGTAGCCGCCGGCTGCCAGAGGCGCGTCGCGCCTCCCTGCGCGCCTGTGAGCGGCCGCCCTCGGCGGCCGCGAAACAGCGCGTGCGAGGGAGTCAGTCGCCTCCGCTTCGCTCCGGCGACTGACGAGGTTGGGGAGGCGTGAGGTGCGATCCCGCGAGCGACCGGAGGGAGCGAGCGGGAGTACGGAAGTCGCAGCCCGCGCAGCGAAGCGAGCAGGACCGTCTTCCGGTAGTGCTGTGCGGGGCGGGACTCAAAGGGGCCAGCCGCGAGGCCGCCGTAGGCGACGTAAGCACTGGAACGAGGGAGCGAACGCAGTGAGCGACCGAGTGAAGCGCGCAGCGAGCGTACGGCGGCCTCGCGGCTGGGGCTTTGGAGGCGTCCACCGTCGATCTCTTGAGGCTTCCGAAGGCGTCGAGACGAAAGCCGGTCCGCCCGCGCCGGGGCGAACCGCGAGCCGCGCTCAGTAGATCAGCTCGTCGTCGTTCTCGATCATGTACAGCGTCCGCGCCGCGACGTTGACCGCGTGGTCCGCGATCCGTTCGAGGTCGCGCACCGCGAGCAGCGCCTGCGACACGTCGTCGAGGGAGGCCTCGAGCGCCTCGCCGTCCGTCGGCGCCGCGCCGTCTCGGGCCGCGTTGCGGGCGCGGTCGGCCTCCAGCAGCTCGCGGACGACCGCCTCGCTCGCCTCCCGACAGCGCTCGTCGAACGCGTCGTCGCTCGCCGCGATCTCGCGACAGGCGTCGGGGTCGCTGGCCGCGTAGGCCGCGACGGCGTCGCTGACCATCTCGCGGGCCGTCTCGCCGAGGGCGCGGGCGTCGACCGCGGGGTGAACGCCGCCCTCCGGGCCGCCGTACGCCGCGAGGTTCGTCGCGAGGTCGGCGACGCGTTCGAGGTCGGTGATGATCTTGAAGGAGGCGGCGACGAGCCGGAGGTCGCCGGCCACCGGCTGCTGGAGCGCGAGCAGCTCCGTACACTCGTCCTCTAAGTCGAGGTACGTCTCGTTGACCTCGTGGTCGCTCTCGATCACCGAGCGGGCGAGCTCGTCGTCGCCCGAGACCGCCGCCTCGACCGCGTCGTCGAGCCGGTCGCAGACGGTCTCGCCCATCGCGACCACGCCGTCCCGGAGCTCGTCGAGCCGCTCCTGGTAGTTCTCGCGGGGCATCTACCCGAACTTCCCCGTGATGTAGTCCTCGACGCGCTGCTCTTCGGGGTCCTCGAATATCTTGGTGGTGTCGTCGTACTCGACGAGCCGGCCACCGGTGAGGAACACCGCGGTCCGGTCGGAGATGCGGGCCGCCTGCTGCATGTTGTGCGTGACGATGATGACGGTGTACTCCTCCGCGAGGTCGTCGATCAGGTCCTCGATCTTCGAGGCCGCGACGGGGTCGAGCGCGGAGGTCGGCTCGTCCATCAGGATGACCTCCGGGTCGGGCGCGATGGCGCGGGCGATACAGAGCCGCTGCTGTTGCCCGCCGGACAGGTCGAGCCCCGAGGTGTCGAGCTGGTCTTCCACCTCGTCCCACAGCGCGGCGCGCTTGAGCGACTCCTCGACGCGCTCGTCGACATCGCCCTCGTATCCTTGAATCTTCAGGCCGTACGCGACGTTATCGCGGATCGACTTCGGGAACGGGTTCGGCTTCTGGAACACGATCCCGATCTTCCGGCGCAGGGCGACCGGGTCGACGTCGTCGTCGTACACGTTCTTGCCGTCGAACTCCACGTCGCCCTCGACGCGACAGACGTCTATCATGTCGTTCATCCGGTTGATACACCGGAGGAACGTCGACTTGCCGCAGCCCGAGGGGCCGATCAGCGCGGTCACGTCGTGCTCGTTGATTTCCATCGAAACGCCGTCTAGCGCCTGTTCCTCGCCGTAGTAAACGTCTAGATCGCGCGTCTCGATGACGGTGTTTCGGGCGGAGAGAGGCGCGCTGCGCGACTCCTCGTCGCCGGTTTCGATCGTCGTCTGTATCTTCGGGGAAGTGTCTGATTCGCTCATTCGTTAGGTCTCACGTGCGTACTTGTTTCGGATAACGATTGCCGTGGCGTTCATTAGCAGCATCAGGATAAGCAACACCACGGCCGCTGCCGGGACGACGCCGTGTCGGAACTCCGGCTTCGCGTTCGCCGACGCGGCGAAGATCTGTAGGGGGAGCGCCGTCGCACTGGAAAACAGCCCGCTCGGCGGGCTGTACTTCGTCGTGGCGACCGCGATGATGACGAGCGGGGCCGTCTCGCCGATCGCCCGCGCCAGCGCGAGGATCGTCCCGGTGAGGGTCCCGGGAATCGCCTCGGGCAGGACGACCTCCCGCAGCGTCTGCCATCGGCTCGCGCCCATCCCGTACGACCCCTGTCGGAGGTCGTCGGGAACGGAGCGCAGCGCCTCCTGCGTCGAGACGATAACGATGGGGAGGATGAGCAGCCCGAGCGTCCCCGCCGCGGAGACGACGACGCCGGTTCCGAAGCCGAGGGTCCGCCGGAACAGCGCGAGTCCGAGCAGCCCGTACACGACCGAGGGGACGCCGGCGAGGTTCGAGATGTTCACCTCTAACAGCGTCGCGAGCCGCCCGCGAAGCCCGGTGTCCGGCGCGTACTCCTCCAAGTAGATCGCCGCGCCGATTCCGACCGGGAACGCGAGGACCGCCATGAACCCGACGATGATTATCGATCCGACGATCTGCGGGTAGACGCCGGCGTTACTCGCGGTCAGCCCGTCCCACGACTCCAGGAGGAGGGTCGGCGTGAGAAACGTGTCCGGATTCTCGATCCCGAACCGCGAGACGACCGCGGCGCCGAGCAGCGTGCCCCCGATCGGGACGAACGGCCCCGCGACGCCGACGCGCCCCTCGGGATTCGTTCGGACCGACCGCGCGACGACGTAGCCCGTGGGGACGACGAACGCCGAGAAGAGGACGACGAAAAGCGACGCGTTGGCTCCGGTAACGATCGACGCCACCGCGACGGCGAACCCGCCCGCGGCGACGGCTCCCCCCGCGACGGCGCCGGCGCGACGATCGCGACGCGAGGCGGTCAGCCACGCGACGAGGAGCGCCACCGGGACCGTGACGAGACCGAAGTACATGATCCACTCCGCGGCGATCCCGAGCGGCCCGCTGATCGGGCCGTCCACCAACGCCGCGAGCCCGATACCGACGAGGATCGACACGGGAACGAGCGGGCCGGTGTATGCCCAGTCGTCCTTCGTCCGATCGTACGCGACGACGAGGACCGGGGGGAGCGACGCGAAGTAGGCGTAGAGAAACACGTCGTAGGGACTGAGCGCGTCGACGACGGCGTACGTGACGAAGCTCAAGAGCAGCCCACCGAACACCGCGGCGAACGTCACGGCGTTCGTCTCCCGCACCGCCGGTCTCCGACGGGCGTACAGCGTGAACGCCGCCGTCGGCGCCACGAGGGTGCCGAAGTAGACGAGGAACCACGACGGCGACGCGGTTCCGGGTTGGAACGCGTCGTTCGAGATCTGCGCGAACAACGCGAGCAACGAGACGATCCCGACGAGCGTCGCCGCGACGAGCGCGACCTCGAAGAGCTGTCCCTTCAGCTGTTGGATCCGGAGTGCGGTGGTTTGCCCGAGTCGGTCGCCGGTAGTGTCTTCGGTTGCCATGTTAGTACTCCTCCCGGAATCGACGCCGGACACCTTCTGCGAGCATGTTCATCGTCAGCGTGATCGCGAACAGCGTGATGCCGAGCGCGAACATCGCCTCGTACGTGGGACCGCTCCCGTACGAGTCGGCGCCGGCGATCTGTACCATCGCCGCCGTGATAGTCTGACTCGACTCCGCGAGGTTGCGGAGGACGTTCGGGAAGTACGGCATCTGCGGGCTCATCCCCATCGCCATCGTGACGGCCATCGTCTCCCCGATGGCTCGCGAGAGCGCGAGCACGTACGACGCGACGATACCGGAGGTCGCCGACGGGACGACGATCTTCGTCGAGACGTCGAACTTCGTCGACCCGAGCCCGTACCCCCCCTGTCGGAGGCTGTCCGGGACCGCACTCAGCGCGTCCTCGCTGATCGACGAGACCATCGGGATGATCATGATCCCGACGACGATACTCGCGGAGAGCGCGTTGAACGTCCCGAGCGACGGCATGACGAGCGTGAACTCCGGGAGGACCGGAACGCCGGCCGGGACGAGCTGTACGGAGAACGGAAGGAAGGCGTCGATCATCGGTGTGACGTACACGAGCGCCATGTAGCCGTAGATCACGGTCGGCACGCCGGCGAGGATCTCCAAGGCCGGTTTCAGTATCGACCGGGCCTTGTCGCTCGCGTACTCGCTGAGGTAGATCGCCGCCGCCAGCCCGACCGGCAGCGCGATGAGCGCCGAGAAGATGGTGACGATGAGGGTCCCACTCACTAGCGGGAGCACCCCGTAGTCTTGAGCGATGACGGGGCTCCAGCTCGTCCCGGTGAAGTACGCGACCGGCGATATCTGCGACCAGAACGAGATGGCTCGTCCCGACAGCGCCAAGATGATCCCGACTGTCACGAGTATCGTCAGGACGGCGCACGCCGCGATCAGACGGCCGTAGAGCCGCTCTTTCCGGACGACGAACCCGCTCCGTTGGAGCGACCCGAGTCCGCTCTCCGATTCCTTGCTCATGTAGATTGGTAAAACGGAAGGTGTGTAATCAGCGTTCCCCTTCGATCCCTACCGGCTGAACTCGTACTCGCCGGCGATCGCCTCTTCGAGGTTGGTGAGGTTGCTCTCGACCATGTCGCTGCTGGCCGGGACGTAGCCGATGTCCTCGGCGACGTAGTCCATCCCGGCCTGATTGATGTAGAACTCGATGAACTCTTGGAGGTGATTCTTCTCCTGGATCTTGCCCATGTGGCCGTAGGTGAACAGCGGCCGGGCGAGCGGGTAGTTCCCGCTCTGTGCGCCTTCGAGGCTCGGCGCGACCGGGTCGTCGCCGCCCTCGCTGAGGCTGAGCGCCTTGACCGAGTCCGGGTTGTTCGTGTAGTACGCGAAGGGGAGGTAGCCGAGCGCGTACTGGTTCCCGGCGACGCCCTGCGCGATCAGGTCGTCCTCCTCGGTCCCCTCGAAGTCCTCGCGGATCGGCTGATCCGCCTCGGTCTCTCCGATGACCGCCTCGATGAAGTAGTCGTACGTCCCCGAGGTGCTCGCCGGGCCGTAGAGGTCGAGCGGCTCGTCGGGCCAGTCGGAGTTGACGTCGCTCCACAGCTCGGGCGCGGTGTCCGGCGACCAGATCGTCGCGAGGTCCTCCAGCGAGATCGAGTCGATGAAGTCGGCCTCGTTGTTGACGACGACGGTGAGCGCGTCCTGCGCGAGGAAGAACTCGACCGGTTCGATACCGTTGTCGCGGCACCGCTGGAGCTCGTCTTCCGTGATCGGCCGACTCGCGTTGTTCATGTCGCTGTCGCCGGGGATGAAGACGTTGTTGAACCCACCACCGCTGCCGTCCCGGGTGAGGTTGAAGTTGATTTCCGAGTTCTGTTCGGCGAACCGACGGGTCACTTCCTGAGCGACCGGATACACCGTACTGCTCCCGGAGATCCGGATGTCTCCGGAGAGCTCCTCTGAGCCATCGGAACCGTCGCCGGACGTACAGCCCGCGAGCGCGAGCGCTCCGGCGCCCGCAAGCGTGGCAAGCGATTTCCGCCGCGTGATCCCCGTTGCGTCCGCGTCGTGGCTGGAAGCCATCACCTGAAGGCAGGCGAGTTCCGGTTAAGTAGTATGCTATGATGGGTATGGGGCGACGCGTACGGCCCCATACGACTATATGCTACTATATACACTATATAGCGACACGCGTTCGCCGGCGCCGCGGTCGTCGCCGCCGTCGGGCCGAGGGGGTGTCCGTCCCTCTCACGGCCCCGAACTGAGACGTGGTTTTAAGTCCCCGTACCGGGAGAAGCCGGACGAATGACCCCTCCCACCACCGACGGGCCGCCGGCGCCGACCACCTCCCGGGAGGAGGCGTGGGTGGCTCACGCCGCGCTGCTCGACGCCGCGCAGAGCGCGACCGACGAGGACGCCGCGTACCGCCGTCCGATCGAGTCGATAGAGCGCGGCGCCGCGCTCGACGACGAGGACATCGCGCTGCTCCGGGACGCGCTCGTCGACTACCTCGGCGACGCGCCGGTCCGCGACCGAGCCCCCGGACGCGCGCTGCTGCGCCGCACCGACGACGCGACGGACGCGCGGTCGCGGCGCGCGTAAGCCCCGGATCCGCCCGCCTCGCAGAAAAACGACCCTCGACCGCTACGAGCCGGCCTCCACCGCCTCGATCAGCAGCTCCGCGACGTCGACGATCTCGACGTCGTCCTCGAAGTTCCCCGTCTTCCGCCCGTCCTCGAACATCGTCGTACACATCGGGCAGGCGACGACGAACTTCTCGATGTCGTCGCCCGCGTCGGTGTCCTCGACCGCCTCGCGGAGGCGCTCCTCGCTCGGCTTCACGTCTTCCTCGTGCTCGGTCCAGAGCCCGCCGCCGCCCCCGCCACAGCAGAACGAGTCGTCCCGGGAGCGCGGCATCTCGTGGAGGTCGGCGCCGGTCGCGCGGATCAGCTCGCGGGGCGCCTCGTACTCGTCGTTGTACCGGCCCAGGTGACAGGGATCGTGGTAGGTGACGGTGTAGTCGAGCTCGTCGCCGGCGAGGTCGAGCCGGCCCTCGCTCACCAGCCGTTCGACCACCTGCGTCCAGTGGAACACGTCGATCTCCCCCTCCGGGTTCCACGGCTCCTCGCGCTCGAACGGCATCATCGGGTCGTCCGCGAACTCCGCGAAGTCGACCTCGGGGTACTCGTTTTTGATGGTGTTGTACGAGTGCGGATCGGTACAGACGATGTTCTCGAACTCGCAGTCCGCGAACGTCTCGACGTGGTGGCCGGCGAGCTCGAGGTAGAGGAACTCCTCGCCGATCCGGCGGATGTCGTTGCCGTCGGTCTTCTCGTCGTCGAAGAGAATTCCGAACGACACGTCGGCCTCGTCGAACAGCCGGGCGAGCGCGCGGGCGACCTTCTTGTTCCGGTCGTCGAAGCTCGGGTAGTCGCCGACGTACCAGAGGTACTCCACCTCCGTCTCGCGGGCGTCCGGGACCTCGACGGCGTCGTCGAGGTCGTCCGTCCAGTCGCCGCGCGCCGACTGCGACTCGCCGAAGGTGTTCCCCTTCTGCATAACGTCCTGGAACACGTCCTGGAGGTTCGAGTCGACCGCCCCCTCGTCGACGAGCTGGCGGTTCATCTTCGTGAACGAGGTGAGGTGTTCGATGTCGACCGGACAGGCGTCCATACACGCCATACAGGACATACACGACTCCATCGACTCGGCGTCGACCACGCCGCCCTCGTCGGCGACGATGGGGACTGTACCACCATCTGCGCTCGCGACGCCGCCGTCCGTCGCCATCGCTTCGCCCCCGCTCCCCGCCACCGGATCGTCGCTCACCGACTCGCGATACGCCTTCAGGTCGAGGATGACGTTCCGCGGGTCGAGGTTGCGACCGACCGTGTCGGCGGGACAGGCGTCGGTACACCGGCCGCACTTCGTGCAGGCGTCGCCGTCCATCAGCTCCTTCCACGTGAAGTCGTCGAGCGACTCCGCGTTGGTGTGGTCGAGGTCGGCGGGGACGTTCGGGAGCCGCGCGCCCGCCTTCTCGTCGCGGGCGACGACGTTCGCGAACGAGGAGATCATGTGGAACGGCTTCGCGTACGGGATCCACGCGACGAACGCGAACGCGAGCAGCGAGTGGCTCCACCAGAGGGCGCCGTAGATCGCCTCGGCGCCGGCGGCCGTGAGCCCGGCCGCCTCCAGCCCGGTCGCGAGCGCCATCCCGACGAAGCTCACCGTCTCGGTCGCGCGCTGCGGCTGCCCGACCATGCTCACGCCCTCGACGAGGAAGCCGCCGACGCCGAGCAGGAACAGCGTCCAGACGAACGCGTCGTCCTCGAAGGAGGTGTGTTTCCCCCACAGCCGCCCCTCGCGCTGCCGGTAGCGGCGGTACGCGGCCATGCCGACGCCGACGACGAACAGCAGGCCGAACGCGTCCACGGCGAACTGGTAGGCGAGGTAGAAGTCGCCGACCCAGAACGACTCGCCCGTGAGCGGGCGGTACAGATCGATGTCGATCCCGAGGATCGTCGTCGCGACGAGTAAGACGAGGAACCCCCACAGCACGAACGTGTGCATCACGCCGGTGTAGAGGTCCCCGTCGAACTGGTTCTCGTTCGCGAGGACGGTCTTCGTCGCGGCGACGACCCGACCGGGGAGGTTCGACAGTCGATCCCGCGGGTCTGCGCTCGCGCGCGCGTACGCCGCGAACCGCGCGTAGACGCCGTACAGGAAGACGAGGACCGCGACGGCGGCGAGCCAGTAGAACGCCGCCTTCCCCACCGGACCGATCGTCCAGAAGGTCTCTCGGGTGGCAGCCTGCAGGGGAGTCATGATCGATCACCGGGATACGGTCGGGTTAAAGCTTGCCACAACGCGGAGTTCGTCGCTCGGGGTTCACGCGGTTCGGGGCTCGGGCTACGCTCCGCCGACGCGCAGCCGCCTCACGCGATCCGCAGGACCGCGGCCGCGAACATCGACGCGGCGAGCGCCAGCGCCGGGGCGTCGACGCGGCGGAACGCCAGCCGCGGGAGCGTCGGGTTCCACGCGAAACACCGGGCGACGAGCGCCGTGCCGAGCCGGTCCGCCCGCGAGAACGCCCGCGAGAGCCCGCCGACCGCGACGAGCCGCATCCGCTCGCGGCGGGAGCGCTCCGCGCCAAGCCGGGCCCGGACCGCCTCGCGCGTCGCGACGAGGTCGCGTTTCAGCAGGGGGAGAAAGCGGAAGACGAGCGCGACGCCGACGCCGAGGAAGACGCCCGGCCGGCCGGGAATCGTCCGCTGGAGCGCCGCGCGCGACTCGCGGACCGGCGTCGAGCGCACGTACGCGGCCGCGACGACGAGCAGCAGGAGGACGCGGTAGCTCGCGAGTCCCGTGGCCGCGGCGCGCTCGACCCGAAACCACGGCGCGCCGAGCGTCGCGCCCGCGACGAGGGGAGCGAAGAGGAGGACCGGGAACGCGACCCGATAGCCCCACAGGTCCCGCGGCCCGCCGTCGGCGGCGACGAGGCAGCCGACCGCCACGAGCGTGAGGAGGGCGAGCCCCCGCGGCGTGGTGTACGCGTACGCGACGGCCGCGAACGCGACCTGAACGAGCAGCTTCGACCGCGGGTCGAGCCGGTGGGCGAACGAGTCGCCGGGGACGAACGAGAGCGTCATCGGGTCGGCGTTCCGAGTTCGCCGCCCTCCGGCACCCGAACGTCCAGCCCGGGCAGCGCCGACACCGCTTCTTCTGGCGGCGCGTCGACCGCGACCCGCCCGTCCGCGAGCCCGAGGATCCGGTCGGCGAGCGCGGCGACGTCGCGGAGGTCGTGGGTGACGACGACGACGCTCGTCCCCTCGCGGTGGAGCGCCCTGAGCCGCTCGACGACCGATCGCCGGGCGGGCTCGTCGAGACCGGTGAACGGCTCGTCGAGGACGAGGTGGTCCGGTTCCATCGCGAGCGCGCCGGCGATCGCGACCCGTTCGCGCTCGCCCCCGGAGAGAGAGTCGATCCGCTCGCGCTCACGGCCCGCCATGTTGACGGCCGCGAGCGCCTCGTCGACGCGCCGATCGATCTCCGAATGCGAGAGGCCGAGGTTCTCCGGACCGAACGCGACGTCGGCCCCGACGGTCGCGGCGACTAACTGGTCGCGGGGGTCCTGGAACACCATCCCGACCGCCGAGCGCGCGGCGACGAGGTCCTCGGCAACCGGGGTCCCGTTCACCGAGACGGTCCCGGCGTCCGGCTCGACGAGGCCGTTGAACGTCCGGACGAGCGTGGTCTTCCCCGACCCGTTCGCGCCCGCGACGACGAGGAACTCGCCGTCGGGGACGGTGAGAGTGACGTCGTCGACCGCGACGGTGGCCGGGGAGTCGGCGTCGCCCTCGTCGGCGTCGCCCCCGGCGCCGTCACCGTCCCCGCTCCCGGACCGGCCGTACCGACACGTGACGCCGTCGAGTTCGATCACGTCGTCACCTCGCGGCGGCGCGCAAACTGCTCACGTCGCGGCGATCGCGTCGGACCTGACGACGCCGACCGCGGCGGCGATCTTCAGCGCCTCGGCCGGGAGGAACGCGACGGCGCCGACCGTGACCGCCTCGACCGGGCCGAGCGAGAGGACGATCATCAGGCCGGCGACGCCGAACCCGTAGATGACGGCGGTGCCGAAGACCAATGCGCCGACGAGCGTCGGGAGGCCGACGGAATCGAGGTCGCGGAGCGCCGCGCCCCGGTGGACGACCGCGCCGACGGCCGCCGCGGCGATCGGGTACGACCAGAGGTAGCCGGCCGTCTGCCCGACGAGCGCGCCGACGCCGGCCGACCCGCCCTCGAAGACGGGCGCCCCGAGCGCCCCGGCCGCGAGGTAGAGGACGAGCGACGCGCTTCCCCAGACGGGACCGAGGAAGATCCCCGCGAGGAAGACGCCGAGCACCTGAAGGGTCACGTCCACCGGCGAGACCGGGTTCGGGAACGTGACGTACGCGAACGCGCCGACGAGCGCCGCGAACAGCGCGGCGCGCGCGAGGTTCGTCGCCGCCTCGTCGCCGACGAGGTCGACGGACTCCGTGTTCGTTGCCATACCCGAACGGACTCGTAAACCCACTTTAACGTAGCGGTTTACGAGTTCGGAGCGGCTCGGCCGAATCCGGGTTCGAGTACCGAGAGGCCCCCTCGATAATCCTCGGATAATAACGTTCATGCCCGGCCGGCGTCCACGACGCGAGTATGCCCAAGATAAGCGTCGAGATCCCGGCGGAGCTGCTCGCCGACCTCGACGAGCACGTCGGCGACGACGGGAAGTTCGTGAACCGCAGCGACGCGGTGCGCGCGTCGATCCGGAAGAACCTCGACCTGCTCGACGAGATCGACGCCCGACACGACCGCCTCGACGGCGATTCCGCGTCGACCGCGGCCGGAGCGGCGGAGGAGACCGATGAGTAGCCGGACTGCTGGCGGGCAGGACGGCCCCTTCCGGACCGATCCGCTAGACCGGTCTGCGGTCGCGGCGGTCGCGCTGATCACGCTGTTCACGGTCGCGCTCGCGACCGCGCAGCTCACGGCCGCGAAGGTGCTCGCGCTGCCGCTGCCGTTCGCGCTGCCGGTGGTCGGTCCGGAGATCCTGCTGCCGGGCGCCGCGCTCGCGTACGCGCTCACGTTCCTCGCCTCCGACTGCTACGCGGAGCTGTACGGCCGGCGGGCGACGCAGGTCGTCGTCAACGTCGCGTTCCTCGCGAACTTCCTCGTGTTGGGACTGGTGTGGTCGACGCTCGCGGCGCCCGGCGTCGACCCCGAGGTGTCGAGCGCCTTCCAGACCGCGCTCGGCCCGGCGGCGAACATCGTCGCCGGCAGCCTGCTGGCGTACGTCGTCAGCCAGAACTGGGACGTGTTCGTCTTCCACGCGATCCGGGACCGCACGGGCGAGGGGATGCTGTGGCTCCGCAACATCGGCTCGACCGCCACGAGTCAGGCGATCGACACCGCCATCTTCGTCGGCGTCGCCTTCTACGCCGCGCCGCTCCTGCTCGGCGTCGGCCCGGTGTTCGACCCGCCGGCGCTGCTCGCGCTCGGCGTCGGCCAGTACCTCCTCAAGCTTGTCATCGCCCTCCTCGACACGCCGGTCGTCTACCTGATCGTCGGCGCCGTCCGGAACTGACCGGTCGGCCGGGACCGCCGTGCGACCCGGTTTCTCCGCTCAGGCGACCGCCAGCGCCCGCGCCGCCCGGTCCGGGAGGTCGGCCGGGACCCGCTCGAAGGAGTCGCCCGCGTCGCGGGTGACGAAGAGTCCCCGGTTCGAGAGCGCCCAGACCGCTCCCGCCGTCCGACCGGACGCGAGGACAGCACGGTACGTGCCCTCGCCGGTCGGGACCCCGCGGTCGTCGAGGCGCTCGAACGACCCGGCGTCGCTCCCTGACTCCGCTCCCGCTCCCTCGCCCCCCTCGCCGCGACGGTAGCGGTACAGGTACGCCTCGCCGCGGCGGTGGGCGGCCGTCGCGCTCTCGGCCGCGCTGACGAGCGCCGTGTCGGGGTCGCCGGGGTCGACCGCGAGCCCCCAGACGTAGCCGTGGTCGAGGCCGGCGTCGCGGACGCCCCACGAGTCGCCGCGGTCGCCGCTCTCGGCGAACCCGTCGCCGGCGGCCGCGTAGACGCGGTCGGGCGCGTCCGGGTGCGTCGCCATCGCGTGATTGTCCCGCCGGGACCCCGGCGGGCGGTCGGTCCACGTCGCACCGCCGTCGGCGGTCACGGCGAGCGCGCCCGCCTCGATGCCGAGGAGCCACCGCTCCGGATCGGCCGGGCAGGGCTCGATCCACCGCACGTGGTGCGTGTCGGGCCGCGGCGGGAACGACCACTCCTCGGCGGAGGGGAGGTCGGTCAGCCCCCCGACGCGCGCCGCCGTCTCGCCGCCGTCCGCGGAGCGGTACGCCCGCGAGGGCTCCGTGCCGACCCAGACGACGTCGGGGTCGTGCGGGCTCGTCGCGACCGCGGTCACCGCGTCGGGGCCGGACCCCTCGGGGCCGAGCGTCGAGGCGGTCGCACGGGCGAACCGCTCGCCGCCGTCGACCGAGCGGAACAGCCCCTCGCCGAACGTCCCGGCGAGCACGCGCGGAGCTGGGTCTCCGGCACCGTCCGCGTGGGCGTCCGCCTCGCCGCGCGCGACCGAGAGGCACTCGACGCGCTGGCCGGCGAGGCGCGTCTCGACCGCGCCGGACGCGGGGTCGACGATCCGGAGCCCGTCGTCGTAGGCGGCGTAGATGCGCATGGGTCGGCGTTCGGACAGGAGGCTCAAAAGGGTACGCCGGGGGGTGCGGGGCGAGGCGTCGGCGCGTCGGGGCCCGGCGTGTCGGGACCCGGCGCGTGCGACCCGGGGGTCCGCGAGCGCAAGAGACTTACCGCCCGCTTCCGTGTGAACTGTACGCATGGATCTTCGCGTTCAGGGGGACGTTCCCCCCGACCCGTTTCTCGGCGCCGCGGACCTCTTCGAGACCGAGCGCTCCGTGGAGGCGCCGGTCCGCGTCGTGGTCCGCGAGGACCCGGACGAGCGGACCTGGGCCGGCCACTACGACGACCACCACGTGCTGAACGTCTCGCGGCGGGCCGCCACGAGCGCGATGGCGCGCGAGCTGGCGGTCCACGAGCTCGCGCACATGGCGCGCTACGAGGAGGGCCACCCCTCGCACCTCCAGTCGACGGAGGAGGCGCTGTACCTCGGGCTCTCCGGCGAGGAGGTCGAGCGCCGGAAGCTCGCGCACTGCTACCAGATAGCGAACCACATGAAGGACATCTACGCCGACGACATCACGCTCTCGGTGGCGCCCGCGGACAAGCTCCTCGGGTTCCTCGAATCGACGCTGGCGGCCGCCGTCGCGGACCGCCCCGACGTGTCGCGCACCGGCTCGCCGCCCGTGACGGCCGGCGCGGACCCCGAGATCACGGCCGTCAACGCCGCGTTCGCGCTCGCTCTCGTCGAGCGGCACGACATCGCCGGCCCCGACCACCGCATCTACGACCTCGCGCGCGCCGCCGGCAGCGACACGGACGCCGTCGACGTCGACGCGTTCAAAGAGCGGTTCCTCGACCTCGGCCACGACCCCTCCGAGAGCGACTACCGGAAGGCGCTCGTCGCGGCCGCCCGCGCCTACGCGGTTTAAAAGATCAATCCCGCACACGGACGTTCGGTTGCGGACTACGCCTTTTGGAGACGAGACCGGCTGCGGCGATTACTTATAAATAAAACAGCGGTGGCGCGTGCCTGCGAGCGGCCGCCCTCGGCGGCCGCGAGACAGCACGCGCGAGGGAGTCGGCGGTCCGAAGCGGAGCGGAGGACCGCCGACGAGGCTGGGGAGGCGTGAGGTGCCGTGCGGTTGCGGTCGGGCGGGACTCAAAGGGGCAGTCGCGAGGGCGGCGCAGACGACGTAAGCACCGCAGCGAGCAGCGCGAGCGAGGAGCGCAACGAGTGTGCGCCGCCCTCGCGACTGGGGCTTTGGAGGTGTTATCCGCCGATCCACAGTCAGTCATTTATAAGTAACCGGCTGGGGCTTTGGAGGTGTTCACCGTCGATCCGGAATCAGCTATTTATACGTGAGCGGCTGGGCTACGACGGTGTCGTCCGCTGATCCACAGCTTGTTATTTATAAATGAGCATCTGTGGTTTCGCCCGTGTTTGCCACTGAAATGCCGACAGCCATTTATAAACGATCGCTCCGCTCCCCGAAAACGCCGCATTCAGCGTCCTATTCCGCGTCGCTCTGCGCGGGTTCGCCGTCGCCGTCCGCCTCGACCGTCTCGCCCTCGTCGGTCGAGTCGGCCGCCTCGACCGGGGCGCTCGACCCCTTCGCCCGCGCGTCTCCGTCGAGGACGGTGACGCGCGCGGACATGATCCGGGTGTTGTCGACGCGCTCGATGCGGATCCGGATCTCGTCGAACTCGATCTCCTCGCCCTCCTCGACGAGGCGCCCGGCTCGGTTGAACACGAAGCCGGCGAGCGTCTCGAACTCCTCGCCCTCGGGGAGGTCGATCCCGAGGATCTCGTTGACCTCGTCGATGTTCACCTCGCCTTGGACGACCGCGACGTTGTCCTCTAAGAACTCCACCGGCGCCTCCTCGTCGCCCTCCAAGATCTCACCGACAATCTCCTCGACCATGTCTTCGAGGGTGATGATCCCCTCCGTGGTCCCGAACTCGTCGATCACCGTCACCATCTGGAGGCGGTTCTCCTGCATCTCCGCGAGCAGCTCGTCGGCGTTCTTCGACTCGGGGACGTGGAGGGTGGGCTTGACGACGCGCTCCAAGGAGGGCGTCCCCTCGGAGTAGCGCAGTTCGCGGACCAAGTCGCGCACGGTGACCACGCCGATGATGTTGTCGAGGTTCCCCTCGTAGACGGGGACGCGCTCGTGGTCGGCCTGGATACACGTCTCGATCGCCTCCTCGACGGAGTCCTCCTTCGCGACGGCGGTGACGTCGAGCCGCGGCGTCATCACCTCCTTGGCGATGGTGTTGTTGAAGCGGAAGATGCGGTCGAGCATCTCCCGCTCCTCCTCCTCGATGACGCCCTCGCGCTCGCCGGTCTCGATGATGTCCTGGATCTCGTCGCGGGTGACGTACGTCGACTCGATGGCCGCCGAGCCGCCGATGATGCTGTTGACCCCCTTGACGATGTAGTCGAAGAGGACGACGAGCGGGTACAGCGCGTACTCGGAGGCCTTCAGCGGCCGGGCGATCTTGAGCGCCCACGACTCGGTGTTCTCGACGGCGTACGACTTGGGCGCGCTCTCGCCGAAGATCAGCACGAGCGTCGTGATCCCGAACGTCGTCGCCAGCACCGACTGGCCGCGGGAGAGGTAGATCCCGAACAGCGCGGTGGCGATGGAGGTCATCGCCACGTTGACGATGTTGTTGCCGACGAGGATCGTCACCAGCAGCCGGTGGGGGTTCTGTTTCATCTCGCGGATCGTCTTCGCGCCCGTCACCCCCTCGTCGACGAGGCTGTCGATGCGGTGTTGCGGGAGCGAGAACATCGCGATCTCGGACGAGGAGAAGAACGCCGAGAGCGCGACTAAAAGGAGGATCGCGACGACGCCGAGTGCGGTGATGACCCCGTCGCCCGGCATCGGTACTTGGAGGACGTCGACCAGCGGCGCAGTAGACGACAAGCCCATGTTCGTTTGTCTTCCGTCGGCCCGCGATTAAAGCGTTCCCTTCGAGTACCCTCGGATCGGCCCGCTCTCCCCCCGCCGCTCGCCGGCCCCGCCGCCGCCGAGGGTGCCGCTGCCGACACGATTACCCGTCTCGCGGGCGAATCACGGGACATGAGCGATCCACAGATCACCCTGTACCGGCTCCAGGCGTGTCCGTACTGCGAGCGCGTGGTCCGGACGCTGAGCGAGCTCGACTTGGAGTACCATTCCCGGTACGTCGAGCCGATGCACTCCGAGCGCAACGTCGTCAAGCGCGTCTCCGGCGCCCGGAGCGTCCCGGCGATCGTCGACCGCGAGACCGGCGTCACCATGTCTGAGAGCGCGAACATCGTCGAGTACCTGAAGGGGACGTACGGCGACGCGGCGACCGATGGGGGCCGCGCAGTCGACGACGCGGCGACCGACGGGGGCCGCGCGGTCGACGCCGAGGGGGGTGCCTGAGATGCCCGACTTCGACGTCGTCTCCCTGCCGGAGACCGACCACGTCGCCGAGGGCGAGGTGGCGCCCGACTTCACCCGCCCGCTCGTGAACGGCGAGTACTGGGAGGACCGCGCGCTCGCTGACGTCGTCGACGGTCCGACCCTGCTCCTCTTCCACCCGATGGACGGCACGTTCCAGGGGACGTACCTCTACAACACGGTCGACGACAACGAGTGGAGCGACGACCTCGACGTCCTCGGTCTCTCGGTCTCGACGCCGTACGCCCACAAGCGCCTGCTCGCCGAGCGCGGCGACGGCGTCCGGATCTTCTCGGACCCGGGCGCGGGCGTGATCGAGGAGTACGGCCTCGCGCACGACATCGACGGGATGACGGGGATCACGGAGAGCCGCCCCGCCGTCTTCCTCCTCGATTCCGACCGCACCGTCGAGTACGCGTGGGTCGCGAGCGAACACCCCGAGTTCCCCGACGCCGAGGCGATCGGCGACGCGGTCGCCGACCTCGTCGACTGATCGGCGCCGCGCCCGCCGACCGACGCGAGCCCGTGCCCGCCGAGCGCACACTCGTCACCCTTTTTCAACTCGACCCCGAACCGTCGCCCGTGACAGCCGACAGGAGCAGCGACCGGCCGGACCGATCCGAGGAGCTGCGCGCGGCGGCCGCCGCCGTCGACCGCGGCGACCTCGTCGTCTACCCGACCGAGACGGTGTACGGGCTGGGCGCCGACGCGCTCGACCCCGACGCCGTCGAGCGCGCCTTCGAGCTGAAGGGCCGCGACCGGTCGAACCCGCTCTCGCTCGGCGTCGCGAGCGTCGACGACGCGCTCCGCTACACCCGGCCGACCGAGCGCGCGGTCGCCTTCGCTCGAGCGTTCCTCCCGGGGCCGGTGACCGTCGTCGTCGAGCGCGGCGACCGGGTGCCCGACGCGCTCACCGCCGGGCGCGACCGCGTCGGGATCCGCGTGCCGGACCACGACCTCGCGCGGGCGCTGCTGGACGAGGCCGGACCGATCACCGCAACGAGCGCTAACGTCTCCGGCACGGGCAGCGTCACGAATCCGGACGACCTCGACGACCGAATTCGCGACGGGGTCGCCGCCGTGATCGACGACGGGGAGGCCCCCGGCACCGAGAGCACGGTCGTCGACCCCGAGGCGGGGACGATCCACCGGCGCGGCGCGATGGCCGGCGCCATCGAGGCGTGGCTGGCGGACCCGCCGGTAGAGGAGTGAGGAGAGCCGGCAAAAGGCGTCCGTCTGTGCCGGTTAGACGGAGAGTTCGCCCTTCGCTTTGACCACGTTCAGGTCCTCGGCGTCGACCGTCTCGACGTCGAGCCAGTGGGGGACGTACTCGCGTTTGTCGTACGCCTCGCGCTCGTCCTCGGTGCCGACGGTACACCAGAGCTGCGGCTCGTCCGGACCGTGCCAGCCGCCCTGAACGTTGATTCCGAAACAGACCAGCTCCTCGCCGTCGTGCTCGATCACCGCGTCCCGCCGGATGTCGGGGTCGCCGCGGATGATGAGGTGGTGCATGTGCCGGCGTTCGCGTGTTCCGGGCTTAATCGCTTCGATACCGCGGATCGGATCGCGGCGGCTCCCCGCGGGATCGAGTGGGGCGGGTCGGCGCACCGCCGGCGTGACGCTCACCAGCCCGCGTCGAGGTCCTCGACGAGCGCGCCGAGGATCTCGCGGGTCGTCGCGGCGACGATCGGTTCGAGCGCGTCCGGGTCGCTGTTCGTCGGATCGCCGAGCCCGCCCAGCTCGGTCACCTCGTCGAAGTACTCGTAGCTCCGGGTGCGGGGCATCTCCGCGGCCTCCTGCGGCTCCTTCTTCTCCGTCCGAACGAGATCCGGACGGTACAGCTCGACGAAGCTCGTCTCGTGGTCGCCGGCGTGACCCCACCCCTCGCCGTACGCCTCCTCGAGATCCTCCTCCGCGAAGTCGGTCCAGTGGACGAAATGAACCGTGAGGTCGGTGTCGCGGCCGAGCCGATCGGCGGCGATCGACAGCGGCTCGCGGTTCCCGCCGTGGCAGTTCACGATCAGTAGCCGGTCGACGCCGTGTTCGACCACCGACTCGCCGATCTCACGGACGACGTCGACGTACGTCTCCGTCGAGAGGGTGATCGTCCCCGGGAACCGCATGTGGTGTTCCGACTGGCCGTACGGCAGCGTCGGGAGCCGTAGCATGTCGAGGTCGAACTCGTCGGCGGCGTCGACGAGCTCGGCGGTGAGGTGGTCCGCGCGGAGCGTGTCTGTCGACACCGGGAGGTGCGGGCCGTGCTGCTCGATACTGCCCGTCGGGAGGACCGCGAAGTCGGCCTCGTCGATCGCGTCTCCCGCCGCTTCCCACGTCATGCCGAACAGGTCGGCGTCCGTCTCTGGCATACCGTCGGGTGCGGCGTCGGGCGAGGAAAAGCTCGGGGTCGAGGCGACCGCCTCAGCCGGAGTAGTAGTACTCGCCGTCGCGCTTCTGCTGGCTGTCGAGCTGCGACCCCGGCTTGTTGATCCGGGGGCGGCCGGTGCGCTCGTCGCGGCGGAAGGTGATCTCCAGGTCGGCGAGGAACTCGTTCATCCCGTCGCGCATGTCCTGCGGCGGCGCGGCGCGGCCGCGCTCCGCCGGCTCGCCGTCGAACACCATCAGGCGGTCCGCGAGGAGGTCGATCATGTAGATGTCGTGGTCGATCACCATCACGGTCGCGTCGTGGTTCTCGGCGTACCGGCGGATCGCGGTCGTCGCCCGCACGCGCTGCTCGACGTCGAGGTGCGCCGAGGGCTCGTCGAGCAGGTAGAGGTCGGCGTCGTCGGAGAGGCACGCCGCGATGGCGACGCGCTGGCGCTCCCCGCCGGAGAGGTCCGAGAGGTTCTGCTCCATGATCCGCTCCAGCTGGAGCGGCTGGGCGATCTCGGTGTTCCAGTAGGAGGAGCCGAACTCGTCGGTGATAGAGGAGAGGAACGCGTCGACCCGCATGTGCTGGTCGATGTCGATGTACTGCGGCTTGTAGGAGATGTCGAGCGCGAAGTCGAGCTCGCCCTCGTCGGGCTCTAAGTCGCCCGTGAACAGCTGCGCGAGCGTGGACTTCCCGATCCCGTTCGGGCCGACGACGCCCAGCACCTCGGAGCGGTTGATCTCGCCGCCCTCGACGCGGAGCTCGAACTCGCCGTCGCCGTACGACTTCCGTAAGTCCGGGTACTCGATCAGCGTCTCGCTGCGGGAGGCGACCCGCGGCGCGTGCTCCTCGAAGGTGATCGCGGACGGGCGGATCCGCATGTTCTCGTTGTCGAGGTACCCCTTCAGGTACTCGTTGATGCCCTTCCGGACGGACTTCGGGTCGGTGATGACCCCGTACGCGCCCGGCTCCCCGTACGCGACGTGGAGCGTGTCCGCGAGCAGGTCGAGGATCGCGAGGTCGTGTTCGACGACGAGCATCGACCGGTCGGCGGCGTCGTCGTCCGCCAGCTCGCGGATGAGCCGCGCGACGATCATCCGCTGGCCGATGTCGAGGTACGGCGTGATCTCGTCGAGGAAGTAGAAGTCGGCGTCGCGGGCGAGACACGCCGCGATGGCGACGCGCTGGAGCTCGCCGCCGGAGATGGAGTCGATGTCCTGGTCCATCACCGGCCGGATGTTGAGCCGGTCGACGAGGGAGTCGAGCGCGCCGCGCTCGTCGGTCCGCTCCAGCAGCTCGCGGGTGTTGCCGTCGAACTGGTTGGGGATCTGGTCGACGTACTGCGGCTTGCGCGCGACGGTCACGTCGCCGTCCCGCAGCGATTCGAGGTAGCTCTGGAGCCCGGTACCGCGGAAGCGGTCGAGCACGCGCTCCCAGTCGCCGTCGGCGGCGTGGTCGCCGAGGTTCGGGACCATCTCGCCGGCGAGCGCGTGGACCGCGGTGGACTTCCCGATCCCGTTCGGCCCGAGGATGCCGGTGACGCTGCCCGGCTCCGGCGTTGGGAGGCCGTACAGCGAGAACGCGTTGTCGCCGTAGCGGTGGACCGGGTCGTCGTCGAGCTCGGAGGGGAGGTTGATGATCTCGATCGCGTCGAACGGGCACGACTGGACGCAGATGCCGCAGCTCTCGCCGAGACAGATCTCCTCGGAGATGTGGATCTGGTCCGGGTCGCCCTCCTCGGCGTCCTCGCCCCGCTCCGTGATACACTCCTTGCCCGTCCGGTTGGGCGGGCAGTCCTTCATACACTCGTAGTTGCAGCGGTCGGGCTGACACCGGTCGAGGTCCACGACCGCGATGCTGTCGTCGGCCATCTCAGACCCCCAGGTCGACGGCGGACGTCAGCAGGACGGTGTAGCTGATAAACCAGAGGGTGAACGTGAGAAACGCCACGTAGAGGTTGTCTTTGATCCCGAGGTCGCCGACGCCGACCGCCTTGAATATCGGGTACTGGGCGATGACGAACGCGCCGAGCACGAAGACCGCGGTGGTGCTCGCGGCGGACGCCGGATCGGTGCCGACGTAGACGGCCGAGACGACGCCGGCCGCGATCCCGGCGAGACAGCAGATGGTCGTGACGACCACGCCGCGCGCGTGGTCGGACAGGCCCGAATCGTCGCTCATGCCTTCGGATCCGCGAGCGCCCGTGAAAAGCCGTTCGTTCCCGCCGCCGCCCGCGGCCGCGACGGGGCGACCGGGGGTTTGCTCCGCTCGTCGACTCGGCGCGCGACGGCGCGGCCGAGGCGCGCGCGAGCTAAATCGCTGACTGACTGGTCAGTCCAGCGGCCGATTACCAGAACGTTCTGCCGGTATTCGGCCCAAAAATCGGCCGGTTTTGCCGGTGAAACCCGCTCAGACGGCGGGACTCCATCAACATTTATGAGCGTGTACGGTTTCGAATCGTAACGATGGAAGGAACTCAAACGGAGGGGCTCGACGACCTCCCACCGAGCGCCAAACTCGTCTTCAAGGTGCTCGAGTACAACGGACCGCTGACCCAGAAGGGGATCGTCCAAGAGTCGATGCTGTCGGCCCGCACCGTCCGGTACGCGCTCGAACGGCTCGAAGGGATCGACGTCGTCGACGAGGACGTCTACTTCGCGGACGCCAGACAGAACCTCTACAAGCTGACGGAGCCGGCACAGGAGTTCACCGCCGACGAGAGCGAGGCCTCCTGTACCGCCGACTGACGCTCCGTTTCCCGTCGTCCGCACGGTCTCAGTCTTTAAAAACCCGCCCGCCGATGACCCCGAGCGGCGCGTCTCCGTCACGCCTGCCGCTCCGCGGTGTTCGGCTACTCCGGCCGCTCCGCTTCGCCCTCGCGTGCGCCGCGGACCGCCGCCGCTATCGTGAGGACGACCGCCACCGACAGCGCCGACGTCGCCGCCAGCACGAACGCGAGCAGGAGGAACCAGACGTCCGGCCCGAACAGCGGGTAGTCGCGCGTGTCGATCACCGGCCCGAGCAGTTCGAAGGTCCGGACGAGGTACAACAGGACCGCGAGCAGCGCCCCGACCGCCGCGCCGACGCGGACGTTGCGGTAGAACGACAGCGACTCCAACAGAACCAGCATCGGCGGCTTCGAACTGTCCTCGCTCACGGGAGGTCGTACGGCCGGCGACCGCAAAGAGCCATCGGAACGCGACCCGCGGTGCGGGCAGTCCGGTGCGAGCGACGGCGGATCCTCACGATCGAAACGGACGTACGAGAACCTGACTCCGTTAGTGACAGCCGTCAAGTGGGTCGGTGGGAAACCGACGCGTATGCCCAGAGTCGTGCTGTCGGCGTTCCCGATGATAGACCCGGAGACGTACCGCGAGGTCCTCGCCGACGCCGTCGACGAGCCGGTCGACGTCGAGGTCGCGGAGCTGGGGTCGACGGAGCGGCTGATCGAGGCCGCGGCCGGCGCCGACGCGGTCGTCACCGACATCGACACCCCCGTGACCGAGGCGGCGCTCGACGCCACTGAACTCGACGTCGTCGTTCGCTCGGCCGTCGGCGTGGACAACGTCGACGTCGCGGCGGCCGCGGCGCGCGGCGTGACCGTCACCCGGGTGCCCGACTACTGCACCGAGGAGGTGGCGACCCACTCCGTCTCGCTGCTCCTCGGCTGCCTGCGCTCGCTGAAGCCGTACGACGACGCGGTCGAGGACGGCGGGTGGAGTTGGGAGGTCGGCGCCCCGACCCGACGAGTGAGCGCGTCGACGATCGGCCTGCTTTCGTTCGGGCCGATCGCGCGGCAGGCGGCCGAGCAGCTCTCCGGGTTCGGCGCCGACCTCGTCGCGCACGACCCGTTCGTCGACGCCGACGAGATGGCCGACTACGGCGTCGAGAAGGTCGCGTTCGAGGCGCTGTTCGACCGCGCCGACCACGTCGGCGTCTACGCGCCCCTGACGGACGCGACGCGGGGGATCGTCGATGCGGACGCGCTTGCGCGGCTGAGCGAAGACTCGGTCGTCGTCAACGTGAGCCGCGGCCCGGTCGTCGACGCCGACGCGCTGCTCGACGCGCTCGAAGCGGACGAGATCAAGGCCGCCGGCCTCGACGTTCTCGCCGAGGAGCCGCCCGAGGACGACCCGCTCGTCGGCCGCGACGATACCGTGGTCACGCCGCACGCCGCGTGGTACAGCGAGGAGGCGAGCGACGACCTGAACCGGAGCGGCGCCGCCGACGTGGCCGCCGTGTTGAACGGCGAGACGCCGGACGGTCGGGTCGACCCCGACGCGGACTGGCTGTAGGCACGGCGGTGGTTGCGGGCGGAGCGACGAGAGGGGCTACAGGCGGTCGAGCGCGTCGAAGTCGTCGCCGTCGTCAAGGTCGTCATCCCCCGAGTCGTCCGGGTCGCCGGCGTCGAGCAGGTCGTCGCCGTCCCCGCCCGGGTAGCTCGCGTCGAGCCCCGCGGCGAGGCCGGCCCCGAGGTCGTAGGTGTCCCGCACCGTCTGCGCGAGGACGCCGTCGCGGTCGAAGACGACGTAGACGGCGACGAACTCGTGTTCAGCGGGGCGTAACACGAACACCTCCCGCGGGTCGTCGTCGTCCCGCGACTCGTTCACGCGGGCGACGAGCGGCTCGATCGGGAGCCGGCCCGTCCGCACCTCGTCGAAGGTGTCGCTGCCGGGCGCGTCGGCGAAGAGGTATAACGCGCCGTTGGGGTCGCCGTCGTTCGATCGGGTCGTGATCGAGCCGACCGGCTCCCCCTCGGCGCGGATCTGTCGCCACGTCTCGACGGCCGCTTCGAACATCCCCTCGACCCCGTCGGCGAAACGGAACCGGGTCTCGCGGACGACCTCGACGTCGCGGAAGCGTGCGGAGCCGTCGGTCCACGCCAGCGTCGCGTCGACGACGAAGCCGGGTTCGAGCGCGTCGACGGCGTCGGCGAGGTCGCCCTCGTACCCCTCCGCGGTGGCGTAGAGGGGGTCGAAGCGGTCCTCGGCGTCGGGGTCCGTCGGGTCGACCGGCTCGTCCGCGAGTTCGACGAGGACGAACTCCTCGGCGCCGTCGACGACGGCCGCGTCAGCCTCGTCGTCGCCGCTCCCCGCCTCGTCGACCGCGTCGGCCGCGCCCGACTCGTCGTCGATGTCCGGCCGTCGGCGGCGGTCGTGGACGCGGAACCGGCCGCTCGTCGTCGGGTCCATACCCGTCGGTGGGGCGGGGGGCGGAAAAGCCGGTCGGAACGGAGCGGTCCGGACGCCCGGGGTTCGGCCCGATCGCGGTCCGACGCGTTCGCGGATCCGTGTCGTTATGGGGGCGCCGGTCCAAGGAATCGGTAAATGGGGATCCTCGAGGACAAGTCGAACGCCCGGCTCTTCTACAAGTACCTCTCGAAGGTGTACGACCGGATCAACCGCTTCAACTGGAACGAGGAGATGCGCGCGGAGGCGCTCTCGTGGCTGGAGTTCGGCGACGACCCGAAGGTGCTCGACGTCGGCTGCGGCACCGGGTTCGGCACCGAGGGGCTGCTCGAACACGCCGACGACGTCCACGGCCTCGACCAGAGCGTCCACCAGATGGAGAAGGCGTTCGAGAAGTTCGGGAGACACGACAGGGTGAACTTCTACCGCGGCGACGCCGAGCGGCTCCCGTTCCGCGACGACGCGTTCGACGTCGTCTGGTCGTCCGGCTCCATCGAGTACTGGCCCAACCCCGTCGAGGGGTTACGCGAGCTGCGGCGCGTCGCGAAGCCGGGCGGGCAGGTGCTCGTCGTCGGCCCCGACTACCCGCACAACCCGATCCTCCAGCGGGTGGCCGACGCGATCATGCTGTTCTACGACGCCGACGAGGCCGACCGGATGTTCGAGGCGGCCGGCTACGAGGAGTTCGAACACCACATCCAGCGGGCGACGCCCCAGAGCCCCCGCGCCATCACGACCGTCGCCCGCGTCCCGGGCGGCGACGAGGCGGGCGGCAATTCCGCGTCGGGCGCCGGGGAGTCCGCGTCGGCGGCGCCCGACGCCGAGTAACGGCGCCGACGCCGACCCCGCCCGAGGCGCGCGTTTTTACCCGGGTTCGACGACCGTCTCCAGCGCCGCGACCGGCTGGCCGTCGGCCGTGATTTCGACCGCGACCCGCCGGCCCGGTTCGAGCGTCGGGTCGTTGGTGTCCGCGACGCGGAACGTCGCCGTCTCCCCGACGCGCAGCGTGTCGCCGCCGGCGGAGTTGAACGCCCCCGTCGGCCCGGGGTGGAAGCCGGCGGCCGAGAAGAACGGGACGGGCGGCTGTTCGTCGAGCGGCTCGCCGTCGACGCTGACGCGGACCGTCACCGCGGAGACGTCGATCGGGTCGCCGCCGCGGTGGTCGATCGCGATCCGGTCGTCGGTCGCCGACAGCGATAGGACCGCCGACGGCGGCACCGTCGCGCTCGAGCCGTCGAGCGTGGCGGCCGCGACGCCGCCGGCTAACACGACCGTGATCGCGATGAGCAGCACGCCCGCAACGGGCGCGATCCCTCGGGCGCGACGAACGACTGGTGGCACGGCGGCCCTGCGGCGGTTTCGGGTAAAAGGGTCGGCCCGGGAGGCGGCCGAGTCGGGCCGTCACTCGTCGTCGACCGGCCGCGGCGTCGGGAGCGGCTCGATGTCGCCGAGGACGACGACGCGGGGCTCGTCGACGACCGTGATGCGGTACGTCTCGGCCGGCGAGAGCGTCCGGACGACGCCCGCGTCGTTCGTGGTGCCGATCGCCTGACTGTCGCCGTCGCCGACCGACTTGGTGACCGTCACGCCAGGGATCGGCTCGCCGGTCTGCTCGTCGAGGACGGTGACGGTGACGGGGCCGCCGGCGTACGTCCGCTCGACGGTGACGTTGAACCCGTCGCCGGCCTCGGAGACCGACTCGCTGTCGGGGAACGAGCCGAGGTCGACCCGCTGGTGCTCGACGAACACCTGCTCGGTCCCGCCGCTGACGAACGTCCGGAGGGTGCCGAACTCGTGCGGGATGGTGATCCGGTGGACGGAGCCCGCGCCGAAGGCGTCGGGCTCGCGGAGCGCCGCCGTCTCGGGGTAGGCGGCCTCGGTCATCTCGATCGCCGCGTCGTTCGTGATGTCGCTGCCCCCGCGGTCCCAGCGGTCGGTGCGGAACACCTCGCGGACGTACTCGCCGTCGACGACCGTCGCCAGCACGACGGCGCCCTGACTCGACTGTACGTAGATGTCGCTCGGGCCGGTTTGTCCGCGAGCGATCGCGAGCGCGTGGTCGCGGACCGGTCCCTCGTACACCTGAAGCGCCACCTGAAGTTCGTCGAGCCGGCCGGGCGAACTGAAGTCGTCGGTCGCCTCGGCGAGCTCGTCGATCGCGTCGAGCCGCTCGTCGTACTCGCGGGCGGTCGCGGCCACGCGGACGAGCTCGTCGACCAGTTCGCGGTCGCTGAGTTCACCGGACGCGTGGGCACTGAACGCGTTCGCCTGTTGGCTGTTGAGCGCCACCTCGGCGCGCTCGACGCGGTTGATCTCCGCGAGGATCTGCTGTTGGCGTTCGACGCCCCCCTCGGCGCGTTCGATCCGGTCGACGACGGCGGCGGTCTCGAAAGCGGCGTCGGCGTCGGCCGTCGCGAACCCGAGCGACGACCCGAGGTCGGGACCGCGAGTGTATTCGCTGACGCGCGTCGCCGCCCCTGGCGGCGTCGAGAGCGTTCGGAGCGTGAGGTTCGCCGTGTCGATCTGCGGCGTCGTCTGCCCGGTGGCGGTCGATGCCGAATCGGCGGACAGCGGGGAATTGACGGAAACGGTCGAATCGACGGACGGCGCCGGATCGGCGGAAGCGGCCGAATCGGCGGAGTGCGAGACGGCGCCGGGCGCGGTGACGCCGGCGACCGGGGCCACGAGCAACAGGACCGCGACCGCGGCGATCGGGAGGGCTCTCATCGTCCGGGAGTTCGACCCGCGACACAAAAATCCACCCACTACGGTCGGCCGGGGGGTGCGGGCCGCTCCGACGCGGTCGAATCCGGTCCAGGCCCCGGTTGCGGCGAGCGTTCTCGCGGACGTCGTGTCAAAAAACAGTGTATGGAAAGCGTTTTGCCCGGCGCGCGAGTTCCCCGGGACGTATGCGGCACCCCGCCTTCCGCGCGCTCCTGATCGCCGTCGTCGCGCTCGCGCTGGTCGCGAGCGCCGGCGGCGCGTCCGACGGCGCGACCACGACCCCCTCCCTCCTCGACGCGGACGAGGCCCCGGCCGACGTTCCGACCGTCGGCGACGACCCCGACGGTCGCGACGCGGTCGGGGACCGCTCGACCGCGGTCCGACAGCAGACCGGCGACGGCGTCGCCTCCCCCTCCGCGACGCGGATCCGAATCGAGCTGAACCCCGACCGCAGCGCCGACTGGACCGTCGCGGTCCGGTACTCGCTGGCGGACGAGAACGAGACGAGGGCGTTCAGAGACGCCGGCGCCCGCTTCCGCGACGGCGAGGTCGGCCCGAGCGCCGAGCTGTTCGAGGGGTTCCGCCGCGAGGCGAACCGGAACGTCGACCGGTCGATGGCGATCGAGGACGTCGAACGCGAGGTCGTCGTCCACGAGAACCCGGGCGAGTTCGACGTCGCCACGGAGGAGGCGGTCGCGGTCGGCGAGCTCCGGCTGCGCTTCACCTGGACGTCGTTCCTCGCGCAGGACGGCGAGAGCCTCGTTCTCGGGGACGCGCTGACGACGCCCGGTAACGAGACGTGGCTCCGGAGCCTCGAAGCGAGCCAGACGATGGAGGTGGCGACGCCGGAAGGGTACACGGTCACCGGGACGCCGAGCAGCGCCGTGACGCAGCTCTCGGACGGCGACGTGATCATCGAGGGGCCCCAGACGTTCGAGGGGGGCGAGCCCGTGGTGATAGTGTACGGGCCCGCCGGAGCGGGGCCCCCGTGGACGATGTTGATGGCCGCGATCGTGCTCGCCGCGGCCCTCGTGGCCGGGAGCGTCGTCGGGTACCGGCGGATCGGCGCCGGGGAGAGCGACCCGAACGAGTCGGCTGCGATCGGCGGCGAGGAAACGGCGAGCGGTCCGAACGCGATGGACGTCGACGACGCCGGCCCGAGCCCGGGAGATGACGCAGGCGCCGACGCGGCCGACGAGGCGGCCGACGGCGACGGGGAGGACCTCTCGCTGCTCTCGGACGAGGAGCGCGTCGAGCGGCTCCTCGACGCGAACGGCGGGCGGATGCGACAGGCCGACATCGTCGCCGAGACCGGGTGGTCGGACGCGAAGGTGTCGCAGCTGCTCTCGGCGATGGCCGACGAGGGGCGCGTCGAGAAGCTCCGGCTCGGCCGCGAGAACCTCATCTCGCTGCCCGACGGCGAGGATAGCGAGGGCGGTGAGGGCGGCGCCGGCGAGTAGCGAACCGGCTGCCGACGAGCGGCGGCACCGGCCGCGCCGACCGGCGGACCGAACGACGGGCGGGCCGGCGGACCGAACGACGACCGGCCCGAGCGGAAACCGATGGTCCGCCGTCGCCCGTTCCGAAAACCATTACAGGGCGAGCGACCGAGTATCGATCATGAAAGTTCTGGTGACCGTCAAGGAGGTCGCGGAGGCGGACGACGACTTCGCGATCGAGGGGACAGACATCGCCGAGTCCGACCTCGAGTACGACCTCAACGAGTGGGACGACTACGCCGTCGAGGCCGCGGTCCAGCTCGCCGAGGCCGGGATCGCGGACGAGGTCGTGACCGTCACCGTCGGCCCGGAGCGCGCCGAGGAGACGATCCGGATGGCGCTCGCGAAGGGCGCGGACCGCGCGGTCCGGGTCTGGGACGAGGCGCTCGACGGCGGGTTCGCCGACGTCGCCTCGAAGGTCGCCCTGTTCGAGGCGGTCGTCGACGAGGAGGAGCCGGATCTCATCCTCGGCGGCGTTCAGGCCGCCGACACGGGCTTCGGCGCCACGGGCGTCGCGCTCGCGGAGCGGATCGGCTTCGAGCACGCGGCGGTCGTCAACCAGCTCGACGTGGACGCGGACGCCGGCGTGGCGCACGTCCACCGCGAGCTGGAGGGCGGCGTCGAGGAGCTAACCGACGTCGACCTGCCGGCGGTGTTGACCGTCCAGACCGGGCTCAACGAGCCGCGATACGCGAGCCTTCGCGGCATCCGACAGGCGCAGCGCAAGGAGATCGCCGCGAGGGACCTGTCCGACCTCGGGCTGACCGCGGACGACGTCGAGAGCGCGCTGACGATCACCGAGATGTACGAGCCGGAGAGCGAGTCCGACGCGGAGATCATCGAAGGCGACGCCGGCGAGTCCGCGGGGCGCCTTGCCGAGGTCCTCCGCGATAAGGGGGTGGGCGCGTGATGGCCGACGTGCTCGTCGCCGCCGAACACCGTCGCGGCGCGCTCCGGGACGTCACCTACGAGGCGATCACGGCCGGGCGGGAGCTCGCCGACGCGCGCGGCGGCGACCTCCACGTGGCCGTCGTCGGCGGCGACGTCGACGGGTTCGCGGAGGAGCTCAACCGCGAGGGCGTCGACGCGATCCACGCCGTCGACGACGGCGAGGAGTTCGACCACAACGCCTACCAGGCGGCGGTCTCGACGCTCGCCGACCGGATCGACGCCGGCGCGGTGGTGCTGCCGAACTCCGTCAACGGGCTCGACTACGCGCCCGCCCTCGCCGAGGCCCTCGGCGTCCCGATCGTGACCGACGCGGTCGGATTCGACTACGACGACGGGCTCACCGTCACCCGCGAGATGTACGGCTCGAAGGTCGAGACGACCGTCGACGTCGCCGGCGACCGGTTCGTCCTCACGGTCCGCGGCGGCGAGTGGCCGCCGGCGGAAGGGGTGGGCGACGCGACCGTCGAGGCGGCCGACGTGGACATCCCCGAGTCGGGCGCCCGCGTCACGGGCTTCGAGGAGGTCGGCGGCGGCGACGTCGACATCGCGGACGCCGACGTGCTCGTCTCGGTCGGCCGCGGTATCGAGGAGGAGGAGAACCTCGAACTCGTCGAGGAGCTCGCGGACGCGCTCGGCGCGACGCTGTCCGCCTCGCGGCCGATCGTCGACAACGGCTGGCTGCCGAAGAACCGGCAGGTCGGCCAGTCGGGGAAGGTCGTCACGCCGGACGTGTACATCGCGGTCGGCATCTCCGGCGCGGTCCAGCACGTCGCCGGCATGAAGGGGTCCGACACCATCGTCGCGATCAACACCGACCCGAACGCCCCCATCTTCGACATCGCCGACTACGGGATCGTCGGCGACCTCTTCGACGTGGTGCCCGAGCTGATCGACGAGTTTGCGTAGGCCGGCGGCGCCGTTCCGGCAGTAACGTTCTTTGACTCCGGTCGAGAACCGGACGGGCAGACGGCGTCCGCCGTCGGCTCCCCGATGATCCCCATCCGCGCCGCCGTCCCGACGACCGAGGAGGCGAGAGCGCTGCTCGTCGGTCTCAGCCGGGCGATCGACGGCGATTGGGACGGGATCGCCGCGGAGCTGGCGGGCGAGGAGCCGGACGCGGCGCTGCTCGATCTGGTGTCGGAGCCGTTCGCGTCCGTCGACGACGTCGCCGAGCGGCTGGCGCGGACCGAGTCGTACCTCCGCGAGCGCGGCGACCGGCGCGCGGTGTTCCTCACGGTGTACAGCCGGATGACGGCGGCCGTCCGGAGCGCAATCGACGACGGCGCGTTCGTCGACTCCGAGTGGGCGGCGTCGTACCTCGTCGCCTTCGCGGAACGCTACCGGCGGGCGCTGGTCGCGTTCGAGCGCCGGTCGTTCGACTCGCTCCCGCGGCCGTGGCTGATCGCCTTCGCCGCCGCGGCCCGCGGAGAGACGCTGGTCGCGCAGGACGCACTGCTCGGCATCAACGCGCACATCACCTACGACCTCACGTACACGCTCGGCGACGCGGGGATCGACCCCGACCGCGACGCCAAGCGCGAAGACCACGACCGGATAAACGCGATCCTCGCGCGGCTCGTCCAGACGGCGCAGGACGCGCTCGTCGAGGCGTACGACGCGGTCGGCGTCGCCGGGATCGACGCGCTGTTCGACCCACTCGACGACCGGCTGGCCCTGCTGGGGTTAAAGGGCGTTCGGGAGTTCGCCTGGCGGAACGCCGTGTTGCGGGCGGACCTCCCGGAATGGGCCGGCGGGCCGTACGTGGACTGGCGGACGGAGACCGTCGCGACCGGCGCCGCCGCGGTCGTGCTCGCGCCCGGGTTCGACGCGGGTGAGATCGCGCGCCTGCGGGACGCGGAGACCGAGGGCGACGCCGCGGGCGGGTTCCGCGAGGCGTTCGGACGGCTGACGTAGGGAACGGAGGAGCGAGCGTCAGGCGAGGGGCCGGGGAGCAAGCGCCGACCGGGTCGCGTCGCGTTCTCGGTTCGTTTATCACCCCGCCGGCCCTCCGATCGGGCAATGAGCGAGGCCGACGAGCAGCCGGCTGCGACCGCGACCGGCCGGGAGATCTGGATCGAGAAGTACCGGCCGCAGACGCTCGACGACATCCACGGACAAGAGGAGATCGTCGAGCGGCTCCAGAGCTACATCGCGCAGAACGACGTGCCCCACCTGCTCTTTTCAGGGCCTGCGGGCAGCGGCAAGACGACCGCTGCCACCGCGATCGCCCGCGAGATCTACGGCGAGGACAACTGGCGCGGGAACTTCCTCGAACTGAACGCCTCCGACCAGCGCGGGATCGACGTCGTCCGCGACCGGATCAAGGGGTTCGCGCGCTCCTCGTTCGGCGGCGACTTCCGGATCGTGTTTCTCGACGAGTCCGACAGCCTCACGGATGATGCACAGGCAGCGCTCCGCCGCACGATGGAGCAGTTCTCCGACAACACCCGCTTCATCCTCTCGTGCAACTACTCGTCGAAGATCATCGACCCGATCCAGTCGCGCTGCGCCGTCTTCCGGTTCTCGCCGCTCTCGGACGAGGCGGTCGGCGGGATGGTCCGCGAGATCGCGGCCGCGGAGGGGATCGAGGTGACCGACGCGGGCGTCGACGCCCTCGTCTACGCGGCCGACGGCGACATGCGCCGCGCGATCAACTCGCTTCAGGCGGCGGCGACGACCGGCGACGTCGTCGACGAGGAGGCGGTGTACGCGATCACGGCGACCGCGCGCCCGGAGGAGATCGAGTCGATGGTGACCGACGCGCTGAACGGCGACTTCGCGCGGGCGCGGTCGACCCTCGACACGCTGCTCACCGAGACGGGGATGGCCGGCGGCGACGTGATCGACCAGCTCCACCGCTCCGTCTGGGAGTTCGAGCTGAGCGAGCGCGAGGCGGTGCGACTGATGGAGCGCATCGGCGAGGCCGACTACCGGATCGCCGAGGGGGCCAACGAGCAGGTCCAGCTGGAGTCGCTGCTCGCGGCGCTTTCATTGGACGAATAAGCTGGTTCCGGGTTTCTGCTCGTTCATTTATAAATAATCGACCGCAGATCAGCGGCAAACGCCTTCAAAGCCCCAGCCGCTCGCTTATAAATGACTACTGACGGATCAGCAGCGAACACCGCCAAATCCCCAGCCACTCGCTTATAAATATCTGATCGCAGGTCGGTGGCGAACACCTCCAAAGCCCCAGCCGCGAGGCGGGCGCACGCTCGCTGCGCTCCTCACTCGTTCGCTCCGCTCACTCGTTCCGGTGCTTGCGTCGCCTACACCCGCCTCGCGGGTGCCCCTTTGAGTCCCGCCCCGCACAGCACCGCAACCGCGCCTCAAACCTCCCCAGCCTCGTCGGTGGTCCTCCGCTTCGCTCCGGACCACCGACTCCCTCGCGCGTGCTGCTCGGCCGCGGGGCGGCCTCGCAGGCACGCGCCACCGCAGCAGGCGCGCTTTTTAAATCGGGGCGGCGCCGACGGTCGGTATGCTCGTCGTCGTCTCCGACACGCACGCACGCGAGGAGTCGAAGCTCCAGGGACGGACCGCTGAGGCGGTCCGCGAGGCGGAGCTGGTGATCCACGCCGGCGACTTCTACCGCGAGCCGGTTCTGGACGCGTTTGGGTCGGCCGCCGCGAGCCTCCGGGCCGTCTACGGCAACAACGACGACGCGGCGATCCGCGACCGGGTCCCCGAGGTGCGGACCGTCGAGTACGCGGGCGTCCGGTTCGCGGTCACGCACCGCCACCGCAGCGGCGACACCGGGCTCGTCATGCTCGGTCGCGGCCGCGACGCGGACGCCGTGATCTGCGGCCACAGCCACCGCCCGCGGTTCGACGACTCGGGCGGGCTTCCGATACTGAACCCGGGCAGCCACGCGCAGCCGCGCGGCAACCGCCCGGCGCACGCAGAGCTGACCGCGTCGGAGGACGGGAGCGGACTTGACGGGAGGCTGGTGACGCCGGACGGCGAGGTCTTCGAGACGTTCCGGATCGCGGGAGGGGGCGAGGAGTAGCGGGAGGGTCGAACGCGGCGGGGACCGATCGCGACGCCCCGCGTGCGGCCGGACCGGTCGACGATCGTGTACACGGTGGCGGACCCGAATCGACGCGGGTGTGGGCGCGGACGCCGGCGGTCGGGCGGAGCGGCCGGGGAGGGGTTCCGGGCAGGGGAGGGAGCGGCCGCGAGTCCGACCGGCCGGCGGGTCGACCGGGGTGTTCGAGCGTGTGAGGGCCGAAGCGGGGGTCGCGACTACACGTAGTGCGGGTACCGACATATACGTGGCCGAGGGACAAAGACGCGTTTTAGTCATCGCTCCGAGCGCCCGCGGGCGGCCGCGGCTCGGAGGGGCGCGACCGGCTAGCTCGAAAGTTATAACCGCGTGCCGACGGATTCGAGCGTATGCTCCCGGTCCAACCGCTGTTCGTGCTCTTATTGGTGGGTCTTCTCGGGCTGTTCTTCTTCGGGTTCCTCCTCGTCCGGCGCACGGTGACCGGGCTGAACGAGGGGTACAACGACGGGCGGAACTGATGGTCGTCGTCACCGTTGCGACCCTGTTCGTCGCCGCCGCGGCCAGCCTCTTCATGGCGTGGTCGATCGGCGCCGGCTCCTCCGGCTCGACCCCGTTCGCCCCCGCGGTCGGCGCGAACGCCATCTCCGTGATGCGCGCCGGCCTGATCGTCGGCGTCCTCGGGCTGCTCGGCGCGATACTCCAGGGCGCGAACGTGACGGAGGCGGTCGGCACCGAACTGATCGGCGGCGTGACGCTCACGGCGGCGGCGGCCATCGTCGCGCTCGTCACGGCCGCCGCGCTAGTCGCGATCGGCGTGTTCGCGGGGTACCCGATCGCGACGGCGTTCACCGTGACCGGGGCGGTCGTCGGCGTCGGCCTCGCGCTGGGCGGCGACCCGGCGTGGCCGAAGTACGCCGAGATCGCGACGCTGTGGGTGCTCACCCCGTTCGTCGGCGGCGGCGTCGCCTACGGCGTCGCCCGGATGCTCACCGGCGAGTCGCTGCCCGAACGGCCGCTCACGGCCGTCCTCGCCGGACTCGTCGGCGCGATCCTCGCGAACGTCGGGTTCGCGCTGCTCGGTCCCGCCGGCGAGCAGGCCTCGGTCGCGAGCGTCCTCGGGTCGGGGCTCGGGATCGGCGGCGCGGGGGCGCCCGCGGTGAGCCTCGCGATCGCCGCCCTGGTCGCGGTCGCCGTGTACGCCGACCTCGGCCGCGACCGCGAGGGCGCCCAGCGGCGGTTCCTGCTCGCGATGGGGGGCCTCGTCGCGTTCTCGGCGGGGGGCTCGCAGGTCGGCCTCGCGATCGGCCCGCTCGTCCCGATCTTCAGCGAGGTCGGGGTCCCGCTGTGGGCGCTGCTCGTCGGCGGGGGCGCTGGGCTGCTGGCCGGGTCGTGGACGGGCGCGCCACGGATGATCAAGGCGCTCGCGCAGGACTACGCCTCGATGGGGCCGCGGCGGTCGATCTCGGCGCTCATCCCGTCGTTCGCGATCGCCCAGACCGCCGTCGCCTTCGGGATCCCCGTGTCGTTCAACGAGATCATCGTCTCCGCGATCGTCGGCGCGGGCTACGCCGCCGGCGACGCGGGCGTGAGCCGGAGGAAGATGGGGTACACGGTGCTCGCGTGGGTCGGCTCGCTCGCCGGCGCGTTCACGCTCGGGTTCGTCCTCTACTCGGCGGTCGACTTCGTCGTGTGAGTGGATTCGACGGCCTCGCGGCCGCTCTCGTCCGTCTCAGGCGCGCAGCTCAGGGTACGTCGGCAGTCGGGCGGACCCCGCGCTCCCGTCGACGAACGGGAGGTCGACGGCGGTCACCGGGACCTCGTCGCCGTCGACGCGGACGGTGACCCCGTCGCGGTCGGCGTCGAACCCGACGAGCGCGAGGGCGATCGGGACGTCGGTCGCGGGGCCGACCGCGGCCCGGGTGACCTCGCCGATCGCCTCGTCGCCGTCGAAGACGGCTGCGCCGGGCGCGGGGAGCGCGTCGTCGATCCCCCGCGGGTCCGCGTTCGCGTCGAGGTCGGCGACGCCGTCGAGTTCGAGGCCGACGAGCCGGCGGCTCGGTCGCCCCTGGTTCTCCACGCGCGAGACGACCTCCTGCCCGACGTAACACCCCTTCTCGAAGTCGAGCGCGTTCCGGAGGCCGAGGACGTTGGGGACAGTCCCCGCCAGCTCGTGCTCGAAGAGGGGCGTCCCGGCCTCGGTCGCGAGAGCGTCCCACGTGCGGTAGCCGAACGGGGCGGCGTTGAGTCCGCGGTTGATCAGGGTGTCGAACACGTCTCCCGCGTCGGCGGCGGCGCAGACGATTTCGTACCCCTCCTCGCCGAGCGGCGCGTCCGTCGCGATCACGGTGACACCGGCGTCGACCATCGACCCGCGGACGAACGAGAGCGGCTCCTCGGGGGCGCCCGGCCCGCCGAGGACGGAGGCGACCTTCTCGGTCGACTTGGGGCCGTGGACGCCGAACACGCCGAACTCGTCGGAGACGTCGTCGATCTCGACGTCTTGAATGAACACGTTCTCCGCCCAGTCGGCGGCGACCGACTCGGCGCGCTCCGGGGGGAGGAAGACGAGCAGTCGCTCGTCGGCGTTGTACACGTACATGTCCGCCTCGATCCCGCCCTGCGGGTCGAGCAGGAGGGCGTACGTCCCCTCCCCGTCCTCGGTCGGGACGCGGTTGGAGACGGCGTTGTCGACGAACTCGACGCGGTCGGCGCCCCTGACGGCGAGGACGCCGTACCCCATCTCGATCACGCCGGCGATGTTGCGGACCGCCTTGCCGACGCGGACGGGCTTCCCGTAGTGGTCGACGACCTCGCGGCCGCCGCGGTCGCGGTACGCGGCGCCGTGCGCGTCGTGGGTGCCGGAGACGAGCGTCATGGTCGGAGAGACGCGATCGAGGGCCAAAAGGCCGCCGTCTCCGGCGGCTACAGTCCGAGGCGGTCGCGGATCGCGTCAACGAGGCTCTCCGAGGGGTCGTCGTCCGGCGCCTCGGGGTCCGGGACGACCCGCTCGTGGGCGTACACCCGGACGCGTTCCTCGGACTCCACGGTGATGAGCGAGTCGTCCTTCAGCGCCGAGAGGGCCTCCTCGACGGCGTCGATGTCGGCGTCGACGGCCGCGCGAAGCTCGAGGACGGTCATCCCCTCGTCGCCGCGGTCGACGAGCGCGTCGAGCAGCGCGACCTCGACGTCCGGCCGGTCGCGGTATTCCGGCTTTGCGGCCATACGTGTCCCTTACGCGGGGCGGACTTTACGTCTACCGGCGAGGAGGAGCGAACGCGACCCGAGCGAGCGGCGCGTCAGCGAACGATCCGAGAACAGGTGCCACAGAGGTTCTCCTCTTTCACGTCGACCTCGCGGACGGTGGGGGAAAACGACATCACGCACTTGCTGTTGTCGCAGTGTTCCAAGCCGAGCGTGTGGCCGATCTCGTGAACGACCTCCTTGCGGACGCGGTCGCCGAAGACGTCGACCGCGGGCTTCGTGGAGACGCCGCCGTCCGAGGAGGTGCGGAGTCGGTGAGTCGAGATGACGGAGCCGCTGCCGTTGAGGTACGCGAGGCCGAACACGTAGTTCCGGCGGCGGTAGTAGAGGTCCTCGGACGTAATTCCGATGTTCTTCTCGCCGCCGCCGACCCGCGTGACCGTCTCGATGAGGTCCTCGGCGCGGTACTGGTCGCGGTCGGCGTCGAACGCGGAGTCGGGGATCGCCTGATCGTCGTGGACCGTCACGTCGCAGTCGTACACGGAACGCAGCGCACCGGAGGCCTCCCGCTTCACTCGGGGGGTGACCTCTCCGACCGGGACGATGTCCACGAGCATGGAACCGCTTTTGACCGCCGCGGTCATAAAGGCCGCGCCGTGGGCCAACCACCGCCGTCGGAACGGGCGCTGGTCGCCGCGCTCGACCGATACGAGCGACTGATCGAGGTCGGCGTCGGGCGGCGCCCGGACGTCGCTCGCGCGCTCGCCGACCGCGGTCGCGAGGTCGTCGCGATCGACGTCGAGGTGAGCGAGGCGGCGCGAGACGCGTCGACGGAGCCCCGGCCGTCGAGCGCGGGGTCGCTCCGCGTCGTCGCCGCGGACGTGACGGCGCTGGCGACGGCTGACGACGACCGATCGACACGGGACGCGCTCGGTCCCGACGCGAACGCCGAGGGCGACGCGGACGCCTCGAAGGCGGCCGCCGGCGTCGACGCCGTGTACGCGCGGAACCTCCCCGCCGAGCTCCAGCGCCCGACCGTGGCGCTGGCGGAGCGGCTCGACGCCGCCTGTCTGTTCACCACGCTCGGCTTCGAGGAGCCGGTCGTCGACGTCCGCCGGCGGTCGGGGGAGTCGGGGACCGTCGTGTACGTGGCGCGATGACGGAACGAACCGGCGACGTCGGCCGCGAACCCGAACGTTCATTCCGCCGCCAGCCGGGGTAGCGGTATGCAGGTCGACGCAGTCGTCCTCGACATCGACGGGGTGTTGGTCGACGTGGCGGACTCCTACCGGCGGGCGATCCTCGAGTCGGTCGACCGCGTCTGCGGCAAGCCGATCGACCGGGACGCGGTCCAGGCGTTCAAGGACGCCGGCGGGTTCAACAACGACTGGGAACTGACGGACGCGGCCGCGCTGTTCGTGTTGGCCCGCCGCGAGGGGCTCCGGATGGACGTCGACGAGTTCACCGACCGCGTCCGCGAGCTCGGCGGCGGCCTCGACAGCGCCAAGGAGGTCGTCGGCGACCTCCCGCGGGTCGCGCAGGCTCGCGTCCGCGACCAGTGGGACCGGGACGCGCTCCGCGAGACGTTCCAGGCGCTGTACCTCGGCGCGGAGCTGTACCGCGAGCTGGAGGGCGGCGAGCCGCCGGTCGAGACGGACGGGTACATCCACGACGAGCCGACGCTCGTCGACCCCGAGACGATCGCCGACCTCACCGAGCGGTTCGACGTCGGCGTCCTCACCGGGCGCCCGGCCGCGGAGGCCGACATCGCCTTGGAGCGCGTCGGCCTCGACGTGCCCGACGACCGCCGGTTCACGATGGACGACTGGGAGGAGGGAAAGCCCCACCCGCGGGCGCTCGTCGAACTCGCCGAGCGGTTCGACGCCGAGCGCGTCGCGTTCGCGGGCGACACCCTCGACGACGTGCGGACCGCGCGTAACGCCGACGAGACAGACGAGACGCGCGTCTACTACGGTATCGGCGTGCTCACCGGCGGACTGACGGGCGAGGCGGGCCGCGAGAAGTTCGCCGAGAACGGCGCCGACGCGGTGGTCGAGGACGTGAACGAACTGGTGGAGTTGTTGGAGTAGTCGGCCGCGCGCTCGCGGCCGCGGCTCCCTGACGGTCGAGCGGTCCGAGATCGTTCCGGGGGCGCGCTCGCAAAAATCTCCGGTGTCCGTGACGCGTCGTGGTGGCGTCAGACGACGAGCGAAGCGGAATCAACGTTCTCAGCGCTTCGAGGCTGCTTCTGCGCGAGGCGGCGGCGTCACGGTCACCGGCACGAACCGGACCGGCTTCGACGGTTTATGCGCCCTCGTCCGCTAACGCAGTCGATGAGTGACGCCAACGCGACGCAGCGGATGGAGGTCAGCGGCGAGAGCGACGGCGAGTCGAAGTTCGTCGCCCGGGCCCGCGACCACGAACTGGTGATGGACGACCCGGAGGCGATGGGCGGCGACGACGAGGGCGCGATGCCCGTCGAGTACCTGCTCGCCGCCTGGACCGGCTGCCTCAACGCGACCGTTCGCGCGGTGGCGCCGGACTTCGACCTCGACGTCGAGGGCGTCGCGGTCGAGGTCGCCGGCGGGTTCGACCCCCGCAAGCACCTCGGCCGCGCCGAGGAGCCCCGGGCGGGCTACCAGGGCGTGGAGGCGTCCGTCGACGTCGACTTCGCCGGCGACGTGGACGACGAGACGTTAGCCGAGTTCACCGCCGCCGTCGAGGCGCGCTGTCCGGTGAGCGACAACCTGGCGAACGAGACCGCGACCGACGTGACGCTTCGACGGGAGTAAACGGCGTCGTGCGCCGCGTTTTCGGCGACCGGACGATCTGATCCGCGGAGGGACCGTCCGGTAACGGGTACACCGTGGATGGGCCCTGCCGGATTCGAACCGGCGATCAACTCGTTATGAGCGAGTCGCTTTAACCGGACTAAGCTAAGGGCCCGTACTCGTCGGTACGTCCGAGACGTTTTTGAGCGTACCGACTCGCGGCGAAGCGGGTGAAACAGAAGGCGCCGAAGCCAGGACTCGAACCTGGGACCGCCTCGTTAACAGCGAGGCGCTCTACCAACTGAGCTACTTCGGCTCACTTCCGGGTACTCGCGTCGTTTTGATAGGGCTTTCGTTTCCGCCCGACGGAGCGGGATCCGCCCGACGAGAGCGGAGAGAAACGCTACCGCGAGCGCGCTCAGCGCGGCCCCGATCCGACCGACACGTTTTCGGCCGGACCGCGAGACCGTTCGGTATGGACGAGTTGGAGGCGGTGCTGTCGCGGGTGCGCGAGCGCGTCCTCCCGGAGCCCGAGGAGCGCGAGCGGCTGCGCGCGACGGCCGCGGAGCTGACCGAGCGGACCCGCGAGGCGATCGCCGACCTCCCGGTCGAGGCCGACGTGGTTCAGGTCGGGTCGACCGCGCGCGGCACGTGGGTCGCGGGCGACCGCGACATCGACCTCTTCGTCCGGTTCGACGCGGACCTCGACCGCGCCGAGCTGGAGGAGTACGGGCTCGAAATCGGCCACGCGGTCCTCCCCGACGGCCACGAGGAGTTCGCCGAACACCCGTACGTGAAGGGGAGCTACGAGGGGTTCGACGTCGACCTGGTTCCCTGTCACGACGTGGAGCGGGCGGCCGAGCTGGTCTCCGCGGTCGACCGCACGCCGTTCCACGACGCGTACCTCTCCGCGCGGCTCGACGACGACCTCGCGGCGGACGTTGTGCTGGCGAAGGCGTTCCTGAAGGGGATCGGCGCGTACGGGAGCGACCTCCGCACCGAGGGCTTCTCGGGGTATCTGACGGAGCTGCTCGTGTTGGAGCTCGGCGGGTTCGTCCCGCTGGTCGAGTCGGCCCGGAGCTGGCACCCGCCGGTGGAGTTCGACCCGGAGGGACACGCCGAGCGGACGTTCGAGGATCCCCTCGTCGTCGTCGACCCCACGGACCCGACGCGGAACGTCGCGGCAGTCCTGTCGGCGGCGAACCTCGCGCGGTTCCAGCACTACGCGCGGGAGCTGCTCGCGGCCCCGAGCGAGGCGCTCTTCGAGCCCGACGACCCCGAGCCGCTCGACTCCGAGGAGGTTCGCGCCCACCTCGACCGGCGGGGGACGACGCCGGTCGCGGTCGTCTTCGACGCCCCCGACGTGGTCGACGACCAGCTGTGGCCGCAGCTTCGGCGCTCGCTGGACGGGGTCGTCGGCGGCCTCAACGAGCGCGGCTTCGACGTCCTCCGGGCGCGGGCGATGACGGACGCCGCGGGAGCGGCGGGCATCCCTGGGACGAGCGACGCCGCGGAGACGGCCGATCGCGACGGATCCGACGAGGCGACGCGGGCCGCGCTGTACGCCGAGCTGGAGGTGACCGAGCGGCCGACCGTCGAGCGCCACGAGGGGCCGCCGGTCGCGGTCCGGAAGCACGCCGCGAGCTTCTACGAGTCGTACGTCGACGACGTCGACCCGGACACGTACGGGCCCTTCATCGACGGCGATCGGTACGTCGTCGAGCGGGAGCGAGAGTTCGCCACCGTCCGGGAGTACCTGGAGAGCGAGGCCGCGAGCGACGTGGCGCTCGGCGCGCGGGTGGAGCCGGCGTTCGCCGACCGCGACGTGCTGGTCGGCGAGGCGGTCGCGACGCTCGCGCCCGCGTTCGGCCGGCCGCTCAGGGAGTTCTACGAGCCGCGGCCGTGAGCGCCGTCGGCGGGAACGTCGATCGTCAGCCGGAGACGCCGTCGAGGAGCCGGTAGACGAGCGCGGCGACGGCGGCGACGATCAGCGCGACCGCCGAGAGGAGGCCGGCGGCGCGGGGGAACGACAGCCAGAACGCGGCGTAGAAGGCGAGCGCGAACGCGAACAGACCGACGACCAGCAGTCCGCGAGAGGGGTTCTGCGCGGCGGCGACGAAGGCGCGCTGGAGGATCGAGAGATCGCCGAACTCGGGGACGTCCTCGGGGTCCGGCTGGTCGGAGAGCGGGCCCGAGTCGGCCGGATCCCCCGACTCGGCGTCGACGGAGCGGTCGGTGTCGGTCACGGGCCCGGATACGGGCCGGAGGATGCTGTACCTATCGCTTGCCGAGCCGGCAGCTGGCAGGCGGAAGGGAACTCTCGATCAGGCGAAGACTCCGGCCACGAGGACCGACCCGAGGAGGAATGCGACCAGCGCGGCCGCGAGGTTCGACGCCGCGACGACCGCGGCCGCACGGCCGCCCGTCTCGCTCGTCGCCCGAACGGTCCCGACCGCGAACGAGGAGAACGTCGTGAACGCGCCGCAGAAGCCGACGCCGAGGAGCAGCGCCGCCGTCGACCCGATCGGCGCGGCGGAGACGGCGCCGAGGGCGAAGCTCCCGAGCGCGTTGACGACGAGGACCGATCGGCGTCCCTCGACGCGGAGCCCGACCGCGTGCCGGGAGACGGCGCCGAGCGCGCCGCCGACGCCGACGAGCGCCGTCGCGAGGAGCGGTGCGGCGGTCATCGGCGATTTCGCCCTCCGAGCGCGAGTCCGAGCGCGGCCGCGGCGAACCCGGTCGCGTAGCTGACGGCGACGTACCACGCGCCGGCGGGCGTTCCGAGCGCGACCGCGTCGGCGACGAACGTGCTGTACGTCGTGAACGACGAGAGCGCGCCGGTTCCGACGAACAGGCGGATCCGGTCGCTCGACGCGCGGGTCAACAGGAGCCCGAGCGCGAACGACCCGGCGACGTTCGCGACGAGCGTCCCCGCGCCGGTCGGCGGTCCGTCGAGGACCGCGAGACCGGTCCCGGCGGCGCCCGCGGCGAGGGCCAGACCGACCCCGACGTCGACGGCGTGTCTGGCGACCGCGCCGAGGAACCCGCCGAGCGCGACGAGCATGAACCCGTACGGCGTCCGTTCCATGCGCGTGAGTGAGGCCGAGACGGCTTGTGCGTTCTGAACCGCGTCACTGGAACGTCGCGTCCGACAGCCGACTCGCTCGGGGGCTCTCCCCCTCGTGTGGCGTCCGCCGCTCTCGGATCCGAACCGTGTGGGCCGTCTCGGTGGCGTCGTCGACCACGAGCGCCTCGCCGACACCCTCGGGGAGCCGCGAGGCGAGGTCGCCGGCGAGGTAGGTCGCCTCCGCCTCCGCCAAGCGGTCGACGTCGCGCGCGGCCGTGAGGCGGTGGGAGACGAGGAGGTCGGACTGGGAGACGGCGACGCTCGGCAGCGCGGCCGGTCGCTGGGTCGCACAGACCAGCGAGACGCCGGGCGCGCGGCCGCGGGTGAGGAGCGTTCGGAGCGCCGGCTCGGCGATCCCGTCGAAGAAGGCGTGCGCCTCGTCGACGAGGAGCCACGGGAGCCGAGGGAGGTCGCCGTCGATCCGCGCGTCGTAGAGGCCGCGAGCGACGGCGCGGACGACGGCCGCCGCGGCGGCGTCGGCCACGCCGGCGAGGTCGAGGACAGTCGGGTTCCCGTCGGCCGCGAGCGACGCGACCGGCGGCGCGTCGGCGTCGAAGACGCCCCACGAGTCCGCCAACCGGAGGTGGTTCGCCGCGGCGCGCCGCGTCTCCGCCGGCGCGTCGGCCGCGTCGACCGCCTCCCGAAGCGTCGCGAGCGAGGGCGAGGAGCCGCCGTCGACCGCGTCCGCGACGACGCGCCAGACGAGGCTCCCGGGGCCGCTCGCCGGGTCGAGCCCGAGCAGGTCCGGCCACGTCGACGGCGGTATCGAGGCGGGACGGACCGCGGGGTCGACGGCGCGACCGCCGGCCGCCTCGAGGCCGCCGAAGACGCCCATCGGGTCGGCGACGATCGGAACGACGCCGTCAGCGTCGGCTATTTCCTCCGCGAGGACGCCGAGCGTGTACGACTTCCCGGTTCCGCGTTTCCCGAACACGACCCCCGCGTGCGGCCGGTCGAGGTCGACCCCCACGGGAGCGCCGGCGCTCCCGTCGCGAGCGAGGAAGGATCCGATCCGTGCGGTGTGCTGGAGACGGTCGGCGTCGCGGTCGCTCTCCCCGCCGAGGGCGGTTTCGGCGTCGCGGTCGCTCACGCTGTCGCGGCTGGTCTCTCCGTCGCTGTCGGAGCCCGTCCCGTCGCGGCCGAGTACGTACACGCGGCCGGGTGGCCGCGGCATCGGATAAAAACGGTCGGGGGCAGTCCGAACTCCTCGACGCCGATCGCGTCTCGCGGACGCCCGGGCCGGCGCCGTCGGGTCCGTCCGACTCTTTATAAGTCATACCGCGGCCAGCGGGCCGTATGTCCGATCGAACACACGACTCGCGCACCGCGAACCGCCGGACGTTCAGCACCGACACCCGCGCGATCGAGGGGCTCCCGGTCCGGCTCGTCATCGCGCTCGTCGTCGGCGTCGCCAGCCTCAGCGTGATGATGGGGATGATCGGCGACATCGACGGGCTGGCCGCGACCGAACTCGACGCGCAGCCGCAGCCGGAGGTGACCACGCCCGGCGACCAGTCGATCGACGTCGCGGTCGTCGATCCCGACGGCTCCCGCGTCGCGGACGCGACGGTCATCGTCCGCGGCGGCTCCGCGCAGATCGACGGCGTCGTCACCGCGAAGACGGACGGCGAGGGGATCGCGACCGTCGACGTCGACCCCGAACTCGGACCGAACCAGGCCGACGGGACGCTCACGATCGACATCAAGCCGCCGGCGGAGGGCGACTACGTCGACGAGCGCGGGAACACCGAGGTGCTCGTCGTCGAGGAGTGACGCCGCGAGCGACGCGGGCGAGAGGGGCTTTCAGAGGTGGTCGTCCCAGTCGATCCAGTCCTGCTCCCACCCGTGCCGGCGCTGACGCCCGCGTTCGGCGCGTTCGGCGTCCTCCCGCCGGGTCCGGTTCCGTTCCGCCCCGGGCTGCTCGCCGTCGACGAGCATCGGCTGGAGCCGCGCCGGCCCGTGCGTCTCGACCGTCTCGAACCCCGCGGGCGCCGGGTCGTCGTCCGCGTCGGAGTCAGATTCGGACGGAGCAGTCAGGTCGGTTTCGGCGGTGGGCGACGGTTCGATCGCCGCGACCGTCTGGACGCCCGCGCCGCGCGGGTAGACGATCCGGCCGCCGGACGCCAGCTGTTCGCGGAGGGAACGCGGCGGCTCGACGACGGCGGTTTCGAGGAGGATCCGGTCGTAGGGCGCGTACGCGGGGAGGCCGTCGGCGCCGTCCGCGCGGTCGACGAGGACCGCCCCGTAGCCGGCCGCGTCGAGGTTCGACCGCGCGGCGTGGACCGCGGACCGGTCGATGTCGATCGCGTGGACGCACCGTGCGCCGGCGATCTCCGCAAGCAGCGCGACCGAGTAGCCGACCCCCGCGCCGACGACGAGGACCGAGTCGCCCTCCGCGGCGTCGAGCGCGGTGACTAACCGGACCAGCGTCGGGAGGGAAAGCGAGTGCGGGTCGTCGCCGTCGACGCCGCCGCGGGGCGAGTCGTCGACGAAGGGGTCGCGCGGGACGCGCTGGAGGGCGGTCAGCACGGGCGGCTCGATCGGCTCGCCGATCTGGTGTTCGAGCCCCTCGATCATGTCCGCCCTGAGCGACGCGTCGTCCATGACCGGTCTCGGGGCTCGGTCCTCTAAAACCGTGCGTTCGGCGGGCCGGGGGCGGACACCCGGGCGGCGCACCCGGTTACCGCATCGGAACGAACCGCACCCCGCCGCGGTCCTCGCGGTCAACGCCGTCCTCGCGGACCGTGAGACGGACGAGCCGCTGGCGGCCCCCCTCGCGGACGGGGGCGACGACGCGGCCGCCCGTTCGGACGCGGTCGACGATCGCGTCCGGGACCGACTCGGGCGCCGCGCAGGTGAGGTAGGCGGCGTCGAACGGGGCCTCGTCGGCGAACGCCTCCCGGCCGTCCGCGGCCGCGACGGTCACGTCGTAACCGAGGCGATCGAGCCGGTCGCGGGCGTTCGCGGCCAGTTCCGGGACGCGCTCGGCCGAGAAGACGTTGCCCGGGCCGACGATCTCAGCGACGACGGCGGCGTGGTAGCCGCAGCCGGTTCCCACCTCGAAGACGCGGTCACCGCGCTCGATTTCGAGCAGGTCGGTCATCAGCGCCACCATGTGCGGCGCGCTGACCGTCTGGTCGTGGCCGATCGGGAGCGGTCGGTCGGCGTACGCCGACGCGCGCTGTGGTTCCGGGACGAACTCGTGGCGCGGGACGGCGCCGATCGCCGACAGCGTCCGCTCGCTCGCGTCGAGGCGGTCGCGGAGCGCGCGCACCAGCTCCTCCCTGGCGGCCGCGTGGTCGGCGTCGTTCATGCGGGTAGTTAGCACTGGGAGCGTGGAGAAAGCACCGGCCGGAGAGGAAGGGGAATTAGTTCACGTCGATCCGGTGACCCTCGTCGGCGTCGACCGCGTCGAGCGGGACCGTCACGGTGAGGACGCCGTGTCGGTACGTCGCGGACGCGTCCTCGGTGCGGGCGGTCGCGGGGAGGTCGATAGTGCGCGTGACGGACTCGTGGCGCCGCTCGCGTCGGAGGTACCGTCGCTCGGTGTCCTCGCGCTCCGCGTCGCGCTCGGCGGCGATGGTGAGCCGGTCGCCGTCGACCCGGACGTCGATGCCGTCGCGGTCGAACCCCGGCAGGTCGGCGGTGACGACGAACTCGTCGTCGTACTCGGCGACGTCGACGTCGGCGGTTCGGAGGTCGCGGCCCCAGGCCCGCTCGCCCGCGAAGGGGGTGCGGCCGAGGAACTGCTCGATCTCGTCGAAGGGATTCGTCGTGTTCATACCAACAGGAAGGCGCCGTGAGGTATTAAACAGCGAGTGACGCGTGCTATCTCGCGATCGCGGCGGCGGGCGAAATCGATACCGACGGCGCGATCGAGGCTCAGCTGACGTCGATCGTGTGTCCGCGGTCGTCGTCGGGCGAGCGCTTGGGGAGCGTGACCGTGAGCACGCCGGCGTCGAAGGTCGCCGTCGCCGCGTCGGCCTCGACCGGTTCGGGGATCGGAACCCGGCGGGAGACGGACCTGAGGCGGCGTTCGCGTCGGTGGTAGCGGACCTCGTCGTCGGCCTCGTGTGCGCCGGCGGCGGCGTCGTCCGCGTCGGTCTCACCGGCCTCGCCGTCGTCGTCCGCGTCGGCGACGTCGAACTCGGTCGCCTCCTCGCGGGATCCGGAGATCACGAGCGCGTCGTCGCGGAACTCGACGTCGACGTCGTCGGCGTCGAACCCGGGGAGGTCGGCGACGACCGTGACCGCCTCGTCGTCCTCGATCACGTCGACGTCGACGTTGCGGGCGCCGGGGAACCGCGGGACGTCGGGACCGGTCCCCTCCAGCGTGCCGCCGAGCTCCTCGAACTCGCGGCCCATCCGTTCGAGCAGGTCCTCGATCTCGTCGAAGGGATCGCGTCGGGTCATACGGGACAGGATTCGGGGCGGAGCGTCTTGAACGTACTGGCGGGACGCGGCGCGGAGCCGCGGGGCCGCGGGGCCGACGAGGGTCCAAACGACGACCGCCGACAGACACTATCCGCTCGCGCCCCAGGCGATCGTATGCGCCTGTACTGGCACCGAGGCGACGCGCGGACGCGGGACAACGCCGGCCTCGCGGCCGCGGCTCGGGAAGGTGAGGTCGTCCCGACGTTCGTGTACGACGCCGACCTGCTCGCGACGGTCGGCGCGCGCCAGCGCGCCTTCTTCCTCCGCAACGTGAAGCGGCTGGAGGCGCGGTACCGCGAGCTCGGAAGCGACCTGATCGTCCGCGCGGGCGACCCGGACGAGGTCCTCGTCGGCCTCGCCGACGAGTACGACGCCGAGGTGGTACACTACAACGAACACTACCGGCCGGCCCGCCGGAACCGACAGCGGGCGGTCGAGGACGCGCTCGCCGACGCGGGCGTCGAGACGGACGCGCGGACCGACCTCGTGCTGGTCGATCCCGGCCGGCTAGAGACGCGCTACCCGAACCACAGCCGGTTCCACGACGACTGGGAGGCCGTGCCGAAACGCGGGCCGTTCGCCGAGCCGGAGCCCGACGATCTCGCCGACGTCCGCGACGGGAAGACCGTCCCCGAGCCCGACGCGGACATCGACCTCCCCGAGGCGGGGTACGAGGCCGCGCGCGAGCGGTTCGACGAGTTCCTCGACGACGGGATCGCCTCCTACAACGACACCCGCGACGACCTCGCGCGAGCCGTCGAGGCGCCGACGCACGCCGTCTCCCGGATGTCCCCGTACCTCGCGACGGGCGCGATCGGGATCCGGGAGGTGTGGGCGGACGCGGGCGACGCGTACGACGCCGCGACCGGCGGCGAGCGGCGCAACGTCGACAAGTACCGGTACGAGCTGTCGTGGCGCGAGCAGATGTACCACCTGTTGTACTACAACCCGGACTTGGCGGTGTCGAACTACGTGTCGTTCCCGAACGAGATCGCGTGGCGCGACGACGACGACGCCTTCGAGGCGTGGACGCGCGGCGAGACCGGCTATCCGCTCGTCGACGCCGGGATGCGGCAGCTGAACGCGGAGGGGTACGTCCACAACCGCCCGCGGCAGGTGGTCGCGAGCTTCCTGACGAAACACCTCCTGATCGACTGGCGGCGCGGCGCGCGCTACTTCACCAAGCAGCTGATCGACCACGACTACGCCTCGAACCACGGCGCGTGGCAGTGGACCGCCTCGACCGGCACCGACTCCGTCGACGTGCGCATCTTCGACCCGGTGAGCCAGATGTCGAAGTACGACGAGAGCGCGCGCTTCGTGACGGCGTACGTTCCCGAACTGGCGGACGTGCCGGCCGACAAGGTCGTCGACTGGCCGACCCTCTCGCGGGCGGAGCGCGAGGAGCTGGCGCCCGACTACCCGCACCCGATCGTCGACCGAGACGAGGGGTACGAGCGCGCCCAGCGCGTCTTCGAGGAGGCGCTCGGGAAGCGGTGAGGCCGGGAGGTCAGCGCGCCTGTACCGCCGTTCCGAAACCGAGTTCTTTTGCGGGGACCGGGCGAACACCGCGCTCATGTCCCCCGTCACGATCGACGACGTCGAGGCCGCCGCAGCGCGGCTCGCCGGCACCGACATCGTCCAGCGGACGCCCGTCGAGCGGAGCCGGTCGCTGAGCGAGCGGTGCGGCGCCGACGTGCGCCTGAAGATGGAACACCTCCAGCGAACGGGCTCGTTCAAGACGCGCGGCGCGTACAACGCGATCTCGCTGGCGATCGGCGAGTCCGGAGAGGGGTCCGAGGGGGAGACCGACGGGCCGGCGATCGGGCGCGTGGTGGCCGCGAGCGCGGGCAACCACGCGCAGGGGGTGGCGCTGGCGGCCGCCGACGCCGGGATCGACGCGACGGTCGTGATGCCGGAGTCGGCGCCCGCAGCGAAGATCGAGGCGACGCGCGCGTACGGCGCCGAGGTCGTCCTCCGCGGGAGCGCGTTCCCCGAGGCGATGGCTCACGCCCGGACGCTGACCGACGACCCCGGGACGCGGTTCGTCCACGCGTTCGACGACCCAGACGTGGTCGCCGGGCAGGGGACCCTCGGGCTGGAGGTGCTCGACCAGGTGCCCGACGCCGACACGGTCCTCGTCCCCGTGGGCGGCGGCGGGCTCGCGGGCGGCGTCGCGACCGCGGTGAAGGCGCGATCCCCGGAGACCCGGGTCGTCGGCGTTCAGACCGAGGGCGCCTCCACGCTCTCGGAGAGCCTCGCGGCCGGGGAGCTGGTGACGCGCGACGAGCCGGACACCATCGCGGACGGGATCGCGACCGGCGGGCTGAGCGATCTCACGTTCGACCTCCTCGACGAGCATCTCGACGACGCCGTCGTCGTGAGCGACGACGACGTGGCGAGCGCGATCCTGCTGCTCTTGGAGCGCGCGAAACAGATGGTGGAGGGCGCGGGCGCGACCGCCGCGGCCGCCCTCTTAAACGACGACGCGGTCGACGAGCTCGACCTCGCCGGCGAGACGGTCGTCCCGCTGCTCTGCGGCGGCAACATCGACGTGACGACGCTGAAGGAGGTGGTGACCCACGCCCTCGTCGACCGCGACCAGCTGATCGAGCTCTTCGTCCGGATCGACGACACGCCCGGGACGATGGGCGAGATCGCGACCCTGATCGGCGGCGAGCGCGCGAACATCCGGACGGTGCGCCACGAGCGCAGCCGCCCCGATCTGCCGGTGGGCGACGCCGACCTCGTGTTCGAGGTGGAGACGAACGGCCCGGCCCACGTCGACCGCGTCCTGTCGGCGGTCCGCGAGGCGGGGTACGAGGTGGCGTGGACGACGCGAGAGGAGTGAGGGAAAGCGTCGTCATTTATAAATAGAACTGCGGTGGCGCGCGCCTCCGAGCGGCCGCCACCGGCGGCCGCGAGGAGCACGTGCGAGGGAGTCGGCGGTCCGGAGCGAAGCGGAGGACCGACGACGAGGCTGGGGAGGTGTGAGGTGCGGTGCTGTGCGGGGCGGGACTCAAAGGGGCAGTCACCGGCGGCTTTGCCGCCCGTGGCCCGTGGCGCGGAGGCCCCCCCGGCCGCGAGGGGAACGGAGGGGGGGCAAGGACAGGGAGGAGGGGGCGAACGCAGTGAGCGACCGAGTGAAGCGCGCAGCGAGCGTACGTCGCCCTCGCGGCTGGGGCTTTGGCGGTGTTCGCCGCCGATCCGTTATCAACCATTTATAAGTGGGCGACTGGAGATTCGGCGGAGTTAGTCACCGATCCGGCATCGACACCGACGATTCACTCTCGAACGGTCGAACCGACAGAGAACACGTCTGCCTCGTCTCGCCCGATCCGACGATTTAAAAGGCTCACCTCGGCAACCACGTCGTAATGAGTCTCGTCGTCACCGACACCCTGGAAGACGAGCGCGTCGAGTTCACCGCGGACGGCGACGTCACGCTGTACGTCTGCGGCCTGACGGTGTCGGACGACCCCCACCTCGGCCACGCCCGGCTGTGGTTCCACGCCGACGTCCTCCACCGGTGGCTCGAACACGAGGGGTACGACGTGCGCCACGTCGAGAACGTCACCGACGTCAACGAGAAGATCACGGCCCGCGTCGGCGAGCGCGACGAGTGGACCGCGGAGCGCGACGTGGCCGAGACGTTCACGGCGAGCGTCTTCGATTCGATGCGCGGGCTGAACCTCAAGCGCGCCGAGGTGTACCCCCGCGTCACCGAACACGTCCCGGAGATAATCGACCTCACCGAGACCCTGATCGAGAAGGGGTACGCCTACGAGTCGAACGGCTCGGTCTACTTCGACGTGACGCGCTTCGACGACTACGGGAAGCTCTCGAACCAGGACCTCGACGCGCTCGAGGCGCAGGGCGAGCCGGACGAGCGCTCGGAGAAGCGCAACCCCGCGGACTTCGCCCTCTGGAAGGCGGACGGCGTGAGCGAGTCCGCGGCGCGCGGGCACGCGAAACACGACCACGGCGCCGAGACGCCGAGCGGCGAGACGTGGCACTCACCGTGGAGCGAGGGGCGCCCCGGGTGGCACGTCGAGTGCTCGGCGATGTCGACGACGCACCTCGGCGACACCCTCGATATCCACATGGGCGGCCGCGACCTCGTCTTCCCGCATCACGAAAACGAGATCGCGCAGTCGGAGGCCGCCACCGGCGAGGCGTTCGCGCGCCACTGGCTCCACGTCGGCTTACTGGAGATGGACGGCGAGAAGATGTCCTCCTCGATCGGCAACTTCTGGACGGTGCCGGACGCCTTAGACGAGCTCGGCGTCAACGTGATCCGCACCTTCTACGCCGGCGCCGCCTACCGCTCCGAGCAGGCGCTCACCGAAGAGACGATGGCGGAGGCGGAGGAGCGCTGGGAGCGCCTCTCGCGCACCTACGACCGCGCGGTCGAGGCGCTCGACTCGACCGACGCCCGCGCGAAGGCCGCGGACGCGGCCCTCCGTGAGGCGGTCGCGACCGCGCGCGAGGAGTTCGCGGCCGCGATGAACGACGACCTCAACCTCCGGGAGGCGACCGCGGCCCTGCTGGACCTCACCGACGCGGTGAACCGGCACGTGGACGCCAACAGCGACTCGGCATACGACTACCGCGGCCTCCGCGAGGCCGTCGAAGCGTTCGAGGCGCTCGGCGGCGACGTGCTCGGCCTCCAGTTCGAGTCGCCGAGCGAGGGCGACGTGGACCTCGCCGGCGAGTTGGTCGAGCTCGTCCTCGACGTGCGCGAGGCCGAGCGCGAGGCCGGCAACTACGAGCGCGCCGACGAGCTCCGCGACGCGCTCCGCGAGGTCGGCGTCGAGATCGAGGACGGCCCGGACGGCGCGACGTACCGGTTCGAATAGGACGCGTACACAAATTTTTCCGAGGCGGCCGGTAGTTAGGTGACGAGTGCCGGTGTTCGTGCGCGGCGTTTTGTTGTTCGCAGTGGCACGGAGAACACCTCCAAAGCCCCAGCCGCGAGGACTCGATGCGCTCGCTGCGGTCCTCGTCACTCGTTTCACTCGTTCCTGCGGTCCTTACGTCGCGCGTCTTCGTCCTCGCGGCTGCCCCTTTGAGTCCCGCCCCGCACAGCACCGCACCTCACACCTCCCCAGCCTCGTCGGGCGGCCTCCGCTTCGCTCCGGCCGCCCGACTCCCTCGCACGCGCTCCTCACGGCCGCCGACGGCGGCCGCTCGGAGGCGCGCGCCACCGCACCGCTGCGTTCATCTATAAATAGTCGTCATCGTCGGATCTGATCATATAAATATCTGATCGGCGGCGTTGAATCGTAATCTCCCGAAGTCGAGCCCTCAGTCCAATACGTGCTCGGTATCGTACGAGCCGAGCACCTTCACCCACCCGTTGTCCGCGATGGCCTCCACGTCTTCGACCGCCTTCGCCATGTGGTCCTCGTAGAGGCCGGCGTCCACGTCGAAGTGGAAGAGGTAGTCGCCGAGGCGCTCGCCGCTCGGGCGCGACTCGATCCGCGAGAGGTTGAGGTTGCGGTCGGCGAACGCCTCCAGCAGTTCCAGGAGGAGGCCGGGGTAGTTCGCGTTCGGGTAGACGATCAGCGTGGTCTTCCCGCCGGCGTCCGAGCGCGCGGACTCGGGCGCGACGACGAGGAACCGGGTCGCGTTCGAGGTGCGGTCCTGGATGTCCGCGGCGAGGATGTCGAGGTCGTCGCCGGCGTTGTCCGGGTGGCCGATGCCGGCGACGCGGGCGTCCTCGCGGGCGCGCTCGACCCCGCGGGCCGTTGAGGCGACCGCTTCGAGGCCGGCGTCCGGATAGTTCGCCTCCAGCCAGTTGCGGCACTGCGCGAGCGCCTGCGAGTGGCTGGCGACGACCTCGAACGCGTCGTCCTGCGCGAGGAGGGCGTGGCGGATCGGCGTGACGACCTCGCGGGTGACCGACACGTCGTAGTCGGCGAGCGCGTCGAGGCTCTCCGTGACGGACCCCTCGATGCTGTTCTCGATGGGGACGACCCCGCGCTCGAACTCGCCGCTCGCGACGGCGTCGACGATGGCGGTGACCGACTCCCGGAACGACACCTCGGCGGCGACGGAGCGCGCGGCGCGGTGCGAGTACGTGCCGGCGGGGCCCAGCGTGACGGCGTTCATTACCCCACCGTACCGGGGGCGGCGAGAAAAGCCTGCGGGGCGCGGCGATGTTTCCGGGGTGCGCCGGTTCGGCGGGGCCGCCGCAGAATCTTATTCGTCGTCCGGGTCGGTCGGCACGCCGCCGAGGTTGCCGTCCTCGTCGAACAGCTTCGCCCGCAGGAAGCGCGTCCGGTAGCGGTTCGCGCCCTCCTTCGTGTCGGCCTCGCGGATCTCGTCGATCCGGCCGTCGGCGACCGCGTCGATGATATCTTCGACCTGCTCCTTCTCGCTCGGCGTCAGCTCGAACTCGTAGGTCCGGGGCTGCTCGCTCTCCAGCCGCGTCCACTTGCGCGCGGCCGACACCACGACCGAGCAGGGCTCGCGACAGGGGAAGACGCCGTCGCCGCCGTCGACGTCGAGGTCGGTCTCGTCGTCGTACTGCCACTCCCGGCGCTTGAGACACTGCGAGTCGTCGCAGCACGCCTCCGCGACCCAGTCGACGTGCTCGTGCCCCTCGCCGCGGTCCCACGTCTTCACGACGCCGTAGATACCCGACTGACGCTCCATCGTCTCGCGCCAGTGAGTCACGTCGAGCTCGCCCTCGCGCTCGCGGTGCCAGTTGGCGACCGTCGCGGGGTAGATCGTCTCGACCGCCTCGTAGAGCTCGCGCGGACCGAGGTCGGGGAAGACCCACCCGCCCGCGAGCGACGGCGCCGTCTTGAGCGGCCGGTACCGCCCCTTCTCGTCGTACGTGACGAGTTCGCGCGCGTCGAGCGGGTCCTCGTACGCGTCGAGGTCGTCGACCGGAACGCCGGCGTCGTCGGCGTGGCGCACGTCGTAGCGGCGCTCCCCGCGGTCGGTGACCGTCGCCGTGATCTTCAGTTCGCCCCAGGCGCGCTCGATCCCCTCGGCGAGCGCCGCGTACCGGGTCGCCACGGTCTCGCCGTCGGCGTCCTCGATCCAGCGGAGAAAGGCGCGTCGCGGGCCGAACTCGCCGACGACCCGCTCGAAGACGTACCAGTCCGTCACCGCGGGCGCGCGCTCGGCGAGCGCCTCGTGGAGCTCGCGCTCGCTCATCCCCGTCGGGCGGCCGCCGGCCGCGAGGACGTACTCGTCGGCCCCGCCGCCGGGCAGGTCCTCGTCGGCGCCCTCGGTGCCGCGCGCGACGCTGAACCCCTCGAACCGGAGGGGCTCGCCCGGCTCGCGGTCGGCGAGCGCGTCGAGGACCGCGTCGAACGCGTCGCCCGGGAGTTCGACGTCGGGAACCGCGGGCTCGTCGTCGGTCGCCTCTCCGTCCTCGGTCGATTCCTCGCCGTCGACCGCTTCGCCGCCGTCGGTCGCGGAGGTGGGGTCGGCCACGGTCAGTCCCCCGTGGCGACGCGGGTCGTCTCGCGCACGTCGTCGAGCGCGGTCCCGAGGTCGGCGCCGGCGTCGGCGGCGCGCTCCAAGACCACGTCGGCCATGAGCGGCTCCGTCCCCACCGCGCCGGCGTACCAGATCCGGGTGCCGTCGACCGTCTCGGGCACGTCGTACCCCTCCGTGTGGTCCTCGCAGAGGCCGACGTCCTCCGGAATGTCCTCCTGGGTGTGGTAGCCGTCGGCGATGAAGAGGGGAACCAAGACGACGTCGTCGCTCTCGAAGTGCTCGGGGAGGTCGTCGACCTCGGGCTCCTCGTCCATGTACAGCGCCTTCACCTCGTCGAAGCGGTCGCGCTCGGCGATCCGGTCGGCGTGGTACTCGATCGCCTTCGCCGAGTTCTCGTTGCGCTCGGTGCCGTGGCCGACGACCGCCAGCCCGAACCCGTCGCCCACGTCGGGGTCGTCCGTCACGGACTCCGCGCGCCGGACGATCACGTCGGTCATCGCGCGGTGGGTCCCCACCGGCCCGCAGTAGTGGACCTCGCGGCCGATGTCCTCGGCGACGAGGGTGGCCTGGTCGGCGGAGAGGCCGTCGGAGTCCCACTCGGAGACGTCCCAGCCGGCGAGGCGCAGCTCGCGGGGGATCACCTGCTCCGTGAAGTAGCCCTCCGAGACGAACAGCGGGACGACGTATATCTCGTCGCCCTCGACGGTGCGGAGCACCTCTCGGAAGTGCGGTTCCTCCTTCCAGAACCCGGTGCGGACCTCGTCGAAGGCACCGGTGGCGCGGATCGTGTCGGCGTGGTCGTACGTCGGCGCGCTCGACTCGGGGTTGAGGTGGGAGCCGTGCGCGACGATGACGAGCGACTGCATACCCACACTGGGGCCGCGCCGCTCTTAGGGACTTCGGAGGCTGCGAGGCGACGAGAACGGCGAGCCGTCGCCGGCGAACGATCCGCGCGTTCCGCCGGGCGATGCGCGCGCCCCGGCGGGGCCCCGGACCGAAACGATCTTGCCCGCCCGACTCACAGCCTCGCGCATGTCGCTGGCAGCCGAGACGCGCGAGGCGGTCAGGGCGCGCCCGTTCGTCCGCGACGCGCTCCGCGCCGGACTGGTGAACCACAGCGCCGCGGCGACCTGGCTCGCCGAGCGGGCCGACCTCGACGGCGACCCGGACGCGATCGCGGCCGCGCTCCGCCGCTTCCGGGAGGACCTGCCGGCGTACGAGACCGAGTCCCGGACCGCGAGCGTCACCATGCGGAGCGGGGTGGGCGTGGTCGACGACGCGGGCGATGGCGATTCCGACGCGGGCGACGGCGACTCCGGCGCGGGCGACGCGGACGACCTCTCGCTCCTCCGCGTCGGCGACGCGGCGGTCGTCGACGGCGGCGATCGCACGGCGATCCTCGCGACCGGCGACGTCGACGCCGCGGCGCTGGCGGACGCGCTCGGCCGACTCGCCGCCGCGGACGTCGGCGTCGCCGCCGCGGGGGTGGCGGGCGACGCGCTCGTCTGCGTCGTTCCCCGGCGCGACGGCGCGAGCGCGGTGCGGGTCGTCGAGGCGGCGCTGGGGGCGGTGCCGGTCGACGAGGGCTAACCGGCCGGCGAAGCGCTACCCGATCCTGTCCGGGACGGTCTTTTTCCCGCTCTCGTGCCCACCCGATCCCGTGCTGCTCGCGACCGCCTTCGTCCTCCACGTGCTCTCCGGCGCGCTGTGGACCGGCGCGACGCTGTACGTCGTCTACGCGACGCTGCCGCGGGCGACCGACGGGACGCTCGGCCGCGCCGCGTTCGTCGACGCCGCCCACCGCCTCCTCACGGTCACGCGCTGGACCGGGGTGGTCCTCCCGGTCACCGGCGCGTACATGGTCTGGCGGCTGTACACGCCGCTGGAGCTGCTCGCGACGACCCCGAGAGGATGGGCCGTCCTCGCGATGCTGTCGCTGTGGGGCGCGATGAACGGGCTCGTCGAACTCGGCGTCCTCCGGATGCGCCGCGAGATCGATCCCGACCTCGGGTGGGCTCGGTACATGGCCGAGGGGTTCCCGGTCGACGCGCTCGCCGGAGTCGGGGGCGTCCCCGGGTCCGCTCGGTTGGCGTCGGTCGCGCGCCCCTACCTGCTGGCGAGCGCCGGCCTCGCCGTCCTGCTGCTCGTCGACGCCGCGCTCCTCGCCGGCGGGGTACCCGGGTGAGGTTGAAATAAACGGAGTATATAAACGGCGTCGGATCGCCGTTCTCACGGCGACAGAGATCAATGCTAACTCTCCGCATGAACTGGAGGCGAACACCGCCGTGTCAGGTGGTTTTTCGCGAACGACCTCGTCGCGGGGGGTCTGCGCCTGACGGCCCCTCACCGAGAGGTTTATATAGAATCACAATCAATCAAACGCTGTATGAGTCAGCGAATGCAGCAGGGCCAGCCGATGATCATCATGGGCGAGGACGCCCAGCGCGTCCAGGACAAGGACGCTCAGGAGTACAACATCTCCGCGGCGCGCGGCGTCGCCGAGTCGGTCCGCTCGACGCTCGGACCGAAGGGGATGGACAAGATGCTCGTCAACTCGATGGGCGACGTCACCATCACCAACGACGGGGTCACCATCCTCCAGGAGATGGACATCGACAACCCGACCGCCGAGATGGTCGTCGAGGTCGCCGAGACCCAGGAGGACGAGGCCGGCGACGGGACGACCAGCGCGGTCGCCATCGCGGGCGAGCTCCTGAAGAACGCCGAGGACCTCCTCGAACAGGACATCCACCCGACGGCCGTGATCAAGGGGTTCAACCTCGCGAGCGAGTACGCCCGCGAGCAGGTCGACGAGGTCGCGACGGCCGTCGACCCCGACGACACGGAGACGCTGCGTAACGTCGCCGAGACGTCGATGACGGGCAAGGGCGCCGAGCTCGACAAGGAGACGCTCGCCGACCTCGTCGTCCGCGCGGTACAGGGCGTCACCGTCGAGGCCGACGACGGTTCCCACGTGGTCGACCTCGCGAACCTTAACATCGAGACGCGCACCGGCCGCGCGGCGGGCGAGTCCCGCCTCCTCTCCGGCGCGGCGATCGACAAGGACCCCGTCCACGAGGACATGCCGACCGACTTCGAGTCGGCGAACGTCCTCCTCCTCAACGACCCGATCGAGGTCGAGGAGGCGGACGTCGACACCTCCGTCAACGTCGACTCCCCGGACCAGCTCCAGAAGTTCCTCGATCAGGAGGAAGAGCAGCTCCGCGAGAAGGTCGATCAGATCGTCGAGAGCGGCGCCGACGTCGTCTTCTGTCAGAAGGGCATCGACGACCTCGCGCAGCACTACCTCGCGAAGGAGGGCGTCCTCGCGGTCCGGCGCACGAAGAAGTCCGACCTGACGTTCCTGAAGAACGTCCTCGGCGCGCCGATCGTCACCGACCTCGACTCGCTTTCCGCCGACGACCTCGCGGTCGGCTCCGTCACGCGCGACGACGACGAGGAGCTGTTCTACGTCGAGGGCGAGGACGCCCACGGCGTCACGCTCCTCCTGTACGGCACCACCGACCACGTCGTCGACGAGCTCGAACGCGGCATTCAGGACGCGCTCGACGTGGTCTCGACGACCGTCTCCGACGGCCGGACGCTGCCCGGCGGCGGCGCGGTCGAGGTCGAGATCGCGCGTCGCCTGCGCGACTACGCCGACTCCGTCGAGGGCCGCGAGCAGCTCGCGGTCGAGGCGTTCGCCGACTCCCTCGAACTGATCCCGCGCGTGCTCGCCGAGAACGCGGGCCTCGACGCCATCGACCTGCTGGTCGACCTCCGCGCGGCCCACGAGGCCGGCGACCAGAACGCCGGGCTCGACGTGTTCGCCGGCGAGGTCGTCGACACGGCCGACGCGGGCGTCGTCGAGACGGCCCACGCGAAGGAGCAGGCGATCGCCTCCGCGGCCGAGGCGGCGAACCTCGTGCTGAAAATCGACGACATCATCTCGGCGGGCGACCTCTCGACGTCGGGCGGCGACGACGAGGGCGGCGCCCCCGGCGGCGGCATGGGCGGCATGGGTGGCATGGGCGGCGCGATGTAAGCGAGGTTCTGAAAGAACCTCGAACGGCGAGCGGGGAGCGAGAGCGACCCGCGAGCCGGAAATCTGTCGGAGACAGATTTCCATAGACCGTCAGGCTCCGCCTGACGCAGTCGATGTAAGCGAGGTTCCGACGGAACCACCACACCCACGCCGACCGCGATCGCCCCGACGACTTCCCCCGTTCGAACGCTCCGATTTTCCCCCGTTTTCGCGCACTACCCGGGAGGCTCCCTTATCCCCGAATTCACGGCCGAGACGGGACGATCGTCGACGCGCCCGCCCCGACCGCCCGTGCGCGTCCGACGCATCCGCGGCCGCACCTCTTTACGGATCCGAGCCGTACGCGACGGTGATGGCGAACCTAACGCTCTACGAACTGGAAGGCTGTCCGTTCTGCGCGAAAGTCAAGACGAAGCTGTCGGAGCTCGACTTGGAGTACGAGTCGGTGATGGTGCCGCGTTCGCACGGCGACCGGACGGAGGTGGAGGAGGTCTCCGGGCAGACCGGCGTCCCGGTCCTCGTCGACGAGGAGCACGGGATCGAGGGGATGCCCGAGAGCGACGACATCGTCGAGTACCTCGAAGAGACGTACGGCGGCGCGAGCTGAGCCCGGCGCGCTCGGCCCGCGTCGGAGCCGGCGGACCGCGGCCCCGCAACGAGAGGCTATTTATCCGCCCGCGGCGAGGTAGCGGGCGTGCGACTCGTTCATCGCCCCGCGCCGGGGAGCGACCGGACCGAGACCGTCCTCGCGAGCGACGTCGACGTCGCGCGCTCGACGCTCGAACAGGCGCGAGGCCTGATGTTCCGACGCTCTATCCCGGACGACTACGCGCTGGTCTTCCCCTTCGACGAGCCCGACGCGCGGTGGCTCCACATGCTGTTCGTGCCGTTCGCGATCGACGCGGCCTGGCTCGTCGACGGCGAGGTGACGGCGACGAAACGGCTCGCGCCGTTCGTCGGGCTGGGTCGCGGCCGCGCGGACACGGTCGTCGAACTGCCGGCGGGCGCGGCCGAGTCGGTGGCGGTCGGTGACGAACTGCGACTCGACGAGTGAGAGTTCCTCGACCGACCTACGCCCCGTCCCCGAACTCGTCGGGATCGAACAGGTCCGCGTCCTCCGGCGGTTCCTCCGCGGCGCGCAGCGACAGCTCGATCCGGCTGCCGCCGGCCTTGCTCTCGGCGATGTCGAGGCTCCCGCCGCCCGCGGTGACGATCCAGTTCACGTACCAGAGGCCGAGCCCGCTCGCGTGTTCGAGCGGCGTCTCCTCGCCGGTGAGCACGGCGCGCTCGGCCGGCGGGATCCCCGGCCCGTCGTCCGCGACGACGAGCGAGACCCACGACTCGCTGGGCAGCTCCGCGGCCGAGATCCGGACTCGGGGGGCGTCCGCGTCGCTGTGGCGGACCGCGTTGTCGACGAGCTCGGTGATCGCCTCGGGAAGGAACGCGACCGCAGAGACGGCGAGCCCCTCGGGAACGTCGACATCGACGGTCGCCCGGGCGCGGATCTCCTCGTCGAGCGATTCGAGCGCCGCGTCCACCGCGGGCGCGAGCGCGACCGGCCGCGGCGAGGGCCGATAGGAGAGCAGCCGCTCCACCTTCCGGGAGGTCTCGCCGAGCCGGAGCAGTCGTTCGGCGGTGTCGACGACGCGTTCGAGCTCGGCGACCAGGTCGGGGTCGTCGACCGCCTCGATGGCCCGCCCGGTGAACCCCGTGACCACGTTGAGGTCGTTCCGGAAGTTGTGCCGCAGGACGCGCGTCAACACCGCGAGCCGCTCCTCCCTGAGCGACGCCTCGGTGAGATCCTCGCCGACGCCGACCGCGCCCACGACCCGATCGCCGTCGGTGACGGGCCCGAGCGAGAGCCGGTACGGGACGCGCTCGCCGGAGCGGGTGAGCAGCTGCGCCTCGCAGGAGGCGGGTTCCCCCTCGCGGTACACCCTAGAGAGGGAGTCGCTCACGAGGCCGCTCGTCTCCTCGTCGAACAGCGAGGTGAGCGCACGCCCCGACAGCGACTCGGGGTCGTATCCCGAGTCGGCCGCGAGCCGCTCGTTCCACCGCGAGAGCGTCCCCTCCTCGGTACAGCGGAACAGCGCGAGCGGGACGGTCTCGGCGACGGCGTCGACCAGTCGGCGCTCGGCGGCGCGCTCGGCCTCGGCGGCGACGCGGGCGGTGGCGTCGGAGAGGCCGACGACGAGCCACTCGTCGCCGGCGATCGTCGCCGCGCGGAGCGCCGCGTCGACCCGCAGTCCCGGATTCCCGAGCCGGAGGTCCCACTCGAACTGCTCGACCGCGGCGCCCGAGTCGGCGGAAGCGGGGGATCCCGCGGCCGGCGCGGCGGCAGCGACGTCGGCGATCGACTCGCCGGAAACGGTGACCTCGTTCTCGCCGACGTCCGGGAGACCCATCAGCGTCAGCGTGCCGCGGTCGTGCCCGAGGAGGTCGGCCGCGGGCGCGTTCGCGGCCCGGATCGTCAGCGTCTCCGGATCGCAGACGAGCGTCGGGGTGGGGACCGCCTCGACGAACGCCCGGAGGATCCCGGTCGGGGCGGCGTCGCCGCTCGGCGACGGTCGGTCGTCGGCCGACGGATCTCCCCTGCGGTCCCCCATCTGTCGATGATCGAGACACTCCGTCCATATGTGTTTATGGTTTTATGAGTCCTGTCGGTCCGGAAACAGCTGTCGGCCCGAAACCGGTCAGTCCGCTTTGGCCTGCCAGTCGCGGACGGTGTCGGCGCCCACGCCGTCGACGTCGCTCGCGAGGGCGTCCGGGTCGGCCGACTTGAGCTCGTCGACGCCGTCGACGCCGGCGTCCTTCAGCTTCGCGGCGGTCTTCTCGCCGATCCCCTCGACCGCCTGAAGCTCCGACCCCTCCTGGCGGGCCGTGAACTCGCGGTAGTTACAGATCGGACAGCCGAGCTCCCACGGCTCGTCGCCGGAGTGGACGCGGAGGTGGGGGAGGTCGTGGTCCTCGCAGGTCTCGTCGGTGATTTCGATCTCACCGCGGCGGGGGAGCGGCAGCGAGTAGTCGCAGTCGGGGTAGCGCGTACAGCCGACGAGCCGGGAGCCGGAGCGGAGGCGCTTGATCGCGAGCTCCCCGCCGTGTTCCGCACCGCAGTCCGGACAGACGCCGATCACCTCGTCCTCCTGCTCGTCGGCCTCGTCCGCCTTACACTGCGGGCAGCCGTGGACGAACGTCTTCCGGCCGGCGAGCATCTTCACGTGGCGGAGCCCGTGCTCCTCGCAGGTCTCGTCGAGGATGAGCGGCTTCCCGGTCGAGGGGAGCGGGAGGGTGTACTCGCAGTCCGGGTAGCCGTCGCAGCCGACGAAGTACGACCCCTGTCGCGACTTCCGGACGAGGAGGTCCGCGCCGCACTCGGGACACGGACCGAGCGTCTTGTCCGCCTTCAGCGAGTTCTGGAGGTGGTCGCCGACCGCCTCGCGCGACTCGGTGAGGTCGTCGAACACGCGCGAGAGCAGCTCGCGGGAGGCCTCGGTCACCTCGTCGTACTCCTTCTCGCCGGCCGCGATGGCCGCCATGTCCTGTTCGAGCTGGGCGGTCATCTCCTCGCTCACGATCCGGTCGGCGAACTCCTCGGCGGCCTCGACGACCGCCTCCGCGAGCCGCGTCGGCCGGGGCGGGTCGCTCTCGACGTAGTTGCGGTCGTACAGCTTCTCGATGGTCCGGTGGCGGGTCGCCTTCGTGCCCAGCTGCCGCTTCTCCATCTCCTCGATGAGCCGCGACTGGCCGTAGCGGCGGGGCGGCTGCGTCTCCTTGCCCTCGGTAACCCGGTTCGACAGCGACAGCGTCTCGCCGACCTCGACGTCCGGGACGATCCGCTCGTCGCTGGAGCGGTACGGGTAGACGTCGTGGTAGCCGGCCTCCAGGAGCCGCTTCCCGTTGGCCTTCAGCCGCAGGCCGCCGTCCGCGACGAGGTCGGCCGGCTTCGACGCGTCGTCCGGATCGCGGAGCGCGGCGAGCCCGTCGGCGCCCTCGGCGATCGGCGTCGCCTCGCCGTTCGCGAGCGCCACGACGCGCAGGCGCTCCCACGTCGCGGGGTCGGCGCAGGTCGCGAGGAACCGGCGAACGATCAGCTCGTACACCTCCCACTCGTCGTCGGAGAGGTCGGAGGCCGAGGGGAGCTCGCCGGTCGGGTGGATCGGCGGGTGGTCCGTCGTCTCCTCGTCGCCCTCGGTCGGCTCGATCTCGCGGTCCTCGGCGAGCAGGCTCGCGGCGTCTTTTCCGAACGTCGAGGCCGCCGAAAGCTCCTCGATCAGCTCCTCGGGCTCCAAGTCGTCGGGGTACACCGTGTTGTCGGTCCGGGGATAGGTGACGTAGCCGGCGGTGTAGAGGTCCTCCGCGAGCGACATGGCGCGCTGCGCGGAGTAGCCGAGCGACCCCGCCGCGCGGATGAACGCGGTGGTGTTGAACGGCGTCGGCGGGTCGTCGGTCTGCGTCCGGCGGGTGACGTCGTCGACGGTCGCTCCCTCGGCCGCGGCGAGCGCCTCGGTGAGCGTCTCGGCGACCGCCTCGTCCCAGACGCGCTCGCGCTCGTTGCCCTCGTCGTTTAAATAGAAGTAGCGCGCCTCGAACGGGTCGCCGCCCGACTTCGCCAGCTCGCCCGTCAGCTCCCAGTAGGACTCGGGGTCGAACGCCTGGATCTCGCGCTCGCGGTCGACGATGAGCTTGAGCGTCGGCCCCTGGACCCTGCCGACGGAGATGAAGTCGTCGCCCATCTGTCGGGCCGAGAGGGAGAGGAACCGCGTGAGCGCCGCGCCCCACGTGAGGTCGATCGTCTGTCGGGCCTCGCCGGCGGCCGCCAGCTCGAAGTCGAGGTCGTCGGGGTTCGCGAACGCCTCCTGGACCTCGTTTTCGGTGATCGACGAGAAGCGCACGCGGTCGACGGGGACGTCCTCGTTCACCTCGCGGACCAGCTCGTACGCCTCCTTGCCGATGAGCTCGCCCTCGCGGTCGTAGTCTGTCGCGATGACGACACGGGAGGCGTTGCGCGCGAGTCGGCGCAGCGCGGCAACGATCCCCTCCTGCGTCGGGGTCTTGGTGACGGGCGCGTCGATCAGCTCGACGGGCTCGACGTCGCGCCAGTCGTTGTACTCGGCGGGGAAGTCCACGCCGACGACGTGGCCGGAGAGCCCGATACACCGCTTGCCGCCCCACTCGTAGACGTTGACGTCGTTCATCCGCTCCGCGGTCGCGGACTCGCCGCTCAGGATGTCGGCGATGCGCCGCGCCGCGTTGTCCTTCTCCGTGATTATCAGCTCGGGGCCGCGACTCATTGCGCCGAGATACGCCGCTCCCGGGTCTAAAGCTTTCGCGACGCGAGATTGCGGGCAGGCTCGGGGACGGATGGCCTCAAAGAACGAATCGGCGCGCGACCGTCACCGGGCCGCGTCGTCGGACTCGGCGAGGAACTCCGCGTCGGTGGCCTCGCGGTACGGTTCCGGCGGTTCGTCGTCCGCGTCGAGTTCGCGCCGTGCGAGGTGGTTCTCGAGTTGGCGGCGCTTGTTCCTCCCTTTCCGCTCGCGGCCCGATTTCGTGTCTGGCATCGTCACCCGTGTCAACTACACCCATACTTATGAGTCTTGTGTCGGTGTGCGGACGTATCCCCAAGCGGCGGGAGCGGACGCCGTCGAAGTAGCGCAGCCCGACAACAGCGACTGGATATTTAAATATCGACAGCCGGCAGCGACGATTACTTATAAATGAACGAGGCGGTGGCGCGTGCCTGCGAGGCCGCTCCGCGGCCGAGCAGCACCGCGCGAGGGAGTCAGTCGCCGGAGCAAAGCGGAGGCGACTGACGAGGCTGGGGAGGCGTGAGGCTGCGGTGCGGTCGCGGTCGGGGTGGGACTCAAAGGGGCAACCGTGAGGAGTTCGGAGGCGACGTAAGCACCGCAGCGAAGGAGCGGAGCGACTGAGCGAGGAGCACAGCGAGCGTCCGAACTCCTCACGGTTGGGGCTTTGGCGGTGTTCGCCGCCGATCCGTAGTCAACTGTTTATAAATAATCACCAGCGACATCGCTCGGTCTCTTATAAATAGGCAGTTAGACAGGAGCGTCGACGCCGAACTCGCTCGTCGCTGTCGCTCCTCGCTCGTATTCGGCGTCGGCAGAACGCCAGGAGAGGGATTTGAACCTCAGTCGTTCCGCTCGCTGCTCGCGGCTTCGCCGCTCGCAATCGAGGTGCTCGCTTCGCTCGCACCTCGCACCGCTCGCTTCACTCCCTGGTTCAAATCTCAGTCTCGGTTTTCGACGAACGGCTCGCTACGCTCGCCGTGTCGTTCGTCGAAAACGCCAGGAGAGGGATTTGAACCGAAATCAGACGTGCTCGCTCACTGCGTTCGCTGCGCGCGACTGATAGGGTTCAAATCCGTCCGCACTTCGCTGTCGCGGTACTCGCTCGTCGCTGTCGCTCCTCGCTCGTTGTTGCGACAGCGAAGCGCCAGGAGAGGGATTTGAACCTCAGTCGTTCCGCTCGCAATCGAGGTGCTCGCTTCGCTCGCACCTCGCACCGCTCGCTCCACTCCCTGGTTCAAATCCCTTTGTTTGGGTTCGTCGACGCCGGACTCGCTCGTCGCTGTCGCTCCTCGCTCGTAGTCGGCGTCGACAGAACGCCAGGAGAGGGATTTGAACCCCCGATCCCGGATGGGAACACGCTTTCCAGGCGTGCGCCTTACCACTCGGCCATCCTGGCTCACGCGGAGATAATCCGGTGCGACTGTTAAGTCCTTCTTTTCGCACGCACCCGGGCTTCGGCGAGGTACGTAAGACCGGCCGACGCGACCGCCACCGCGACCGCGACGAGCGCCAACCCGCCGAAGCCGACCGGCAGCGATCCGGGACCGAGGAGCCGGTACCCCTGCGCGAGGACAAGGAAGGCGAACCCGCCGACGATCCCCCACAGCGCCGCGGAGCGCGCTCTGGCGCGCGGCGTGGCCGCCGCGCCGGGCGCGGGGACGGACCCGTCGGTCGCGGCGTCCGCCTCGCTCTCCGACCCCTCCTCGCCGTCGACCATCTACTCGACGACGGCGACCGCCTCGATCTCGACGCCGGCCCCCTTCGGGAGCGCGCCCGCCTCGACCGCGGAGCGGGCCGGCGGGGACTCGTCGAAGTAGTCGGCGTACGTCTCGTTCATCTCGTCGAAGTCGTCGATGTCGGCCATGAACACCGTCGTCTTCAGCACGTCCTCGGCCCCGGCGCCCGCCTCCTCCAGCACCGCGAGGAGGTTGTCGAGCGCCTGCTCCGTCTGGTCCGCGATCGGCGCGTCGTCGAGCAGGTCGCCCGCGGGCGTCAGCGGAATCTGCCCGGCCGTGAAGACGAGGTCGCCGTCGGTCGTCGCCTGGCTGTACGCGCCCACCGCCGCCGGGGCGTCGTCCGTGTGAATGGTCTCTTTCATGCGGGTGTGCCTTCGACCGGCGGCCTCAAGAGTACTCTGGAGCGGAACCGCCGAACCGGCCGAGCGGAACCGCCGAACCGGCCGAGCGGAACCGCCGAACCGGCCAATCGAGATCGCCGAACCGGCCGAGCGACCCCACCGCACCGCGCCGACCGACCGGTCCCACCGTCAGACACAAAACGCTGGGATGGTAACATTACGCACATGACGGGTGATCAGCTCCTCCCGCTCGCCGCGATCTTCGCCGGCGTGGCCGCGCTCAACCTCGCGGTGACGTGGCTGCTCGTCCGGCGGAACCGCGACCCCGCGGAGCTGTTCGGCTCGGTCGCGACCCGGTCGTCGGACGGCGACGGCGAGGGCGCCGATGTCGGGCCGACGCTCGCGCTCGACGGCGACTCGGACGCCGATCCGACTGGCGAGGCGGGCGACGGAGGCGGTGGGGACGACCCCCCGCCGCTCGACGCCGACGGGGAGACCGTCGTCTGCCGCCACTGCGGCGCCGAAAACCGGGCGGGATATCAGTACTGCCGGTGGTGCGTCCGGTCGGGGTTCGTCGACGAGGACGCCGGCGTCACCGCGGGGAGCGCGATGGCCGACCGGCCGCTGTGAGCGTCCGCGGCGGGTCGGCGAGGACGCCGGCCCGACCCAATCAGGCCGCGTCGATCTGGCAGCCGGCCGCGTAGTCGATCCCGTCGATGCTGTCGATTCCGTCGTCGCCGCACACCGGGCAGTCGGGGTTGCGCGCGTACGGCACCGTCTCGAACGAGAGGTCCATCGCGTCGTAGAACAGCATCCGCCCGACGAGCGGCTCGCCCACGTCCATGATCAGCTTCACCGCCTCCGTCGCCTGGAGGCAGCCGACCGTCCCGGGGAGGACGCCGAGGACGCCCGTGCTGGCGCAGTCCGGCACCGTCCCCGGCTCCGGCGGCTCCGGGAACAGACAGCGGTAGCAGGGCCCCTCGGGCGAGAGCGTCGTCACCTGCCCCTCGAACTTGTAGATCGCGCCGTGCGAGACCGGAACCCCCTCGATCCGGGCGGCGTCGTTCACCACGTAGCGGGTGGCGAAGTTGTCCGAGCAGTCGACGACGACGTCGTGATCTGCGATCAGCTCGCGGGCGTTGCCCGCGTCGAGGCGTAGCTCGTGGCGCTCGACGTCGACGTCGGGGTTGAGGTCGGCGACGAACTCCGCCGCCGAGTCGACCTTCTTGCGACCCACGTCGCCGTCGCCGTGGATCACCTGCCGCTGGAGGTTCGACCGCTCGACGACGTCGTCGTCGACGATCCCGATCGTCCCGACGCCCGCGGCCGCGAGGTACTGGATCGCCGGCGCGCCGAGCCCGCCCGCGCCGACGACGAGGACGCGGGCGTCGAGCAGCCGCTTTTGCCCCTCCGGGCCGACGTCGTCGAGGATGACGTGTCGAGAGTAGCGGTCGAGCTGGGTCGCGTCGAGCGAGAGGCTCATGTCCGCAACCAGTGCCGGCGCGGATATAATCGTGTTCCCGATCGCCGGTCGGGACGCCGCGGCCGGCGCTTCCCGAGCCGCCGCCGCGCGGCCAGCGCTTCCCGGGGGGGCACCGACCGGCCGGCGCTTCCCGAGCCGCCGCCGCGCGGACCGCGTTCACTCCGTCGACGCCGCCACGGCGTCGGTCATCCAGCAGTCGTCCACGTCGCCGAGGGAGCTGTCCGTGTCCCCGCTCCCGCCGCCGACGCGGACGAGCCGGAACTCGTAGCGGCCGGTGACGCTGCCGTTCTCCCGGGTGACGACCTCGACAGAGGCGGCGCCGTCGGCGATCTCGGGAACCGAGTACTCGGCGGTGTCGTACGTGAGCATCGGCGCGTACAGCGGCGTCTCGAACAGCTCAACGTACTCTCCGGTGGAACCGACCAGATCCTTGTTCCGCGGCGACGCGAACGCCCGCAGGGTCCGGATACCGTCGTTCGTCGCGTTGTCGTTGTACCGGAGCGCGTTCATCTGGATCTGGACGACCTGAAGCGCGGACCGCTCGCAGGTGGGCGCGAGGGCGGTGTTCCGCTCGGCCTCGCCTGTCGGGTCGCCGTCCGCGACCGAGACGGTGTTCGCGCCGTCGCCGTCCTCGGTCGACGCCTCGCTTCCGTCGTCGCTGCCGTTCGTCGACCCGGTCCCGTCCGAATCTGTCGCCGACGGGTCGGTCGTTCGGTCGTCCCCGACGCCGGCGACGCCGTCGAGTCCGCCGATTCCGGCGGCGCCGGCGGCGAATCCGGCCCCGGCCGCCGCGACGAGGAGCGCGACGACGGCGACCGCCGCGAGGACGGTCCGGGGAGACCGCCGGTCGCTCGGCGCGTCGCCGGTGACGGACTCGGTCGCCGTCGCCTCGCCGCTCGGATCGGACGCCGGGACGGCGTCACTTGGTCGTTCGTGAGCCCGCGAATCGTCGGGGGAATCGCCTGCGGTCCGGTCGGCGGGGTGGGAGCCGATGTCGCCCCCCTGCGCACCCGACGCGACGGCGCCCATCGCCGCGCCGTCGTCGGCCGCCGTTCCGTCGTCGTCGGTCGGCGCTCCGGCTCCGCCCTCATCCCCCGCGTCGCTCTCCGCGGTGCCGGCGTCCGAATCTACCGCGTCGTACGCTTCGGACCGGACCGAGACGCCGAGGAGTCGGTCGGCGATGGCGTTCGCCTCCGCCGGCGGGACGGCGTAGAGGAGGCGCTCTCGGAGGTCAGCCGGCGTCACTACGTCGGCGTCGAGTTCGGGGCCGAGGTCGTCGAGCGAGTCGCTCGCGACGACGACGGCGTCGACGGGGACATCGGGACCGCCCGAGGCGTCGGGGACGTCTCGGTCCCCGGCCGCGACGACGAGCAGTTCGGTCCGGCGGTCCCCCTCCGACACCGTGACGCGCGGCGCGTCGACCTCGACGTCGTCGGCGGTGGCCGCGTACGTCTCGCCGACGAGCGCCGCGAACGCGTCGCTGTCGAGCGACTCGAGTTCGGTCGCGAACGAGTCGAGGGGAATGGAGCTGCTCCCGGTCACTTGGCGATCGCCACGTACTATTGATAGTATGTGACGCGGTCTCTTTGCTCTTGCGTCGAGGAGAGACGGAGCGGCCGCTCGCCGTGAGAGCGGACCGCGAGTAAAACGTCGGAGCGGTCGAGGGCGCTACTTGCCCTGCCGGTCGTTCGAGGTGACGCTCGGGCGCGTCTTCTCGGTGCCCTTGCCGCGCTTGCGCTGGCCGCGGCCCTTGGTGCCGGCGGAGGTGAGGCCGCGGTACGCGCGGCCCTTGTGGTCGTCCGAGCAGATCCAGTTCAGCTCGTCGTCGTTCTCGATCGCGGGGTGGGCGGGGTCCACGAGGATGACCTCGTGCCACTTCTGCGAGCCGTCCTCACCGACCCAGTAGGAGTTGAGCACGCGGAGATTGCGGTACTTCCGCGAGGCGCGCTCCTCGGCGATGCGCTGGATCGACTTGCGCCGCGAGACGCGGTTGACGCCCTGGCGCTTCGAGCGGCGGCCCGCCTTGAAGCGCTGCTTGCGCGAGCCGCCCTTCCGGACGCTCACGCGGGCGACGATGACGCCCTGCTTGGCCTTGTAGCCCAGTTCGCGGGCCTTGTCCAGCCGGGTGGGGCGCTCGATGCGCTCGATGGCGCCCTGGTCGCGCCACTCCTGTTTGCGCTGCCACTGCAGCTCAGCCAGTTTCCCCTCCTTGGGGGACCGCCACGCCTCCTTGATGTGCGAGTAGAAGCTTCGTGCCATTGTGTGTCCGCGGACGGTTGCGATTCAGCCGCGAGGGGCCACATGTCGTCTCGTCCCGGGGCGCGCGGCGGTCGGTCCGACCGCGTCCCGGCGGCGAGTGCCCGCTGTGTCCGCACCAGCGAGTTGGCAGAGATACCCGCGGTTCGCCCTTAACCGCTTCGCTCCGCGGGTCGCGTGAGAGCTGATGACAATGGAACGCCCCGCCGACTCCGGACCGCCGTGCGTCGATCGATTAAAGTTCACTTGTATCGATGAACCGCCAGTGGTACACATCGACGCCGCGCCGGGAGGCCGCGGGCTCGACGGAGGGGGTTCCGGATGGGCGACGTGAGGCTCGTCGTCGTCGCCGGAACGACCGAGACGGCCGCGATCGACGGGATCAGCGCCGCGGGCGCCGACCCGGAGCTGCGCGTCCACACGCCGAGCGCCGACCTCGAGATCGTCGACGCGGGGCGCCCCGCGCCGGACTCCCCCGTGCCGGTGAGCCCGAACGGCTGTCCGACGCCCGCGGTCGTCACCCGCGCGGTCCGCGAGCTGCTCGGCCCGGAAACCCTTCCCGTCGAGTTCCTCGACGCCGGGCTCGGCGCGCCGACCGCGGCGACGGCCCGCGACGTCGGCGCCGCACCGGGCGGCGACGTCCGCGACCCGGAGCCGGTCCCGGAGGCGGCGACCGTCTTCGAGCGCGCCCGAGAGTTAGCTCCCGAACTGGCCGCGTCCGGTGAGGAGGGCGGCTCCGACAGCGGCGACGAACCGGCCGAACTGCTCGTCGCCGAGACGATCCCCGGCGGGACGACGACCGCGCTCGGCGCGCTGACCGCGCTCGGCGAGCGAGCCGCGGTCTCCTCGTCGCTGCCGGCGAACCCGATCGAGCGCAAGCGCCGCGTCGTCGCCGAGGGACTGGACGCGAGCGGCGTCGACCCGGGCGGCGCGGCCGGCGAGCCGATCGAGGCGGTCCGGCTGGCCGGGGACCCGGTCCTCGCCGCGGTCGCCGGCCTGATCGTCGGCTGCGCGGAGACCGGGATCGGCGTCACACTCGCCGGTGGCACGCAGCTCGCCGCTGCGGCGGCGCTCGCCCGGCACGCCGGCGTCGACCGCCCGCTCCCGCTGGCGACCACGTCGCTCGTCGCCGACGACCCGACCGCCGACCTGCCCGCGCTCGCCGCCGACCTCGACCTGACGCTCGCGGCGGCCGACCCCGGGTTCGCCGAGGGCGACCACCCCGCGATGGCGGCGTACGCCCGCGGCGAGGCGAAGGAGGGCGTCGGCATGGGCGGGGCGCTCGCACTCGCCGACCGCGCCGGCGTCGCCGACGCCGCCGTCCGCGACCGGATCGCCGCCGTGACCGACCGACTGCTCGCCGACCGCGCTGGAACCGGCAAGGGTGACGGACGCCCCGCCGCGAACGGAGGCGACGCGCGGTGAGGGGGCTCGTCCTCGCCGGCACGGCCTCCGGCGTCGGCAAGACGGTCGCGACGCTCGCGACGCTGCGCGCGATCGAGGGCACCGGGCGGACCGTCCAACCGGCGAAGGCGGGACCGGACTTCATCGACCCGAGCCACCACGCGGTGGTCGCCGACCGCCCGTCGCGGACCCTCGACCCGTGGCTTCAGGGGACCGAGGGGCTCCGACGCAACTACGCCCGCGGCGACGGCGACGTCTGCGTCGTCGAGGGGATGATGGGGCTGTACGACGGCAGCGCCGCCAGCACGGCCGGCGTCGCGGCCGCGCTCGACCTCCCGGTCGTCCTCGTCGCCGACGCGAGCGCCGGCATGGAGAGCGTCGCGGCGACCGCGCTCGGCTTCGCGACCTACGCCGACCGGACGGACCACGACCTCGACGTGGCCGGCGTGATCGCCCAGCGGGCCCACGGCGGCCGCCACGAGGAGGGGGTCCGGGAGGCGCTCCCCGACGAACTCGCCTACTGCGGCCGGGTCCCGCCCCGCGAGGACCTGGAGATCCCCGACCGGCATCTCGGACTCCAGATGGGCGAGGAGACGCCGCTCGACGAGGCGGCGCTCGACGCGGCCGCCGAGACGCTCCGGACCGACCGGCTGCTCGACCTCGCCCGGGAGCCGACGCCGGCCGCGGAGGCGGCGACCGAGCCGTCTCCCGGGAACCCCCCGGAGGGCGGCGATCCTCCGCGGATCGCGGTCGCCGACGACGAGGCCTTCCGGTTCGTCTACCCGGCGACCCGCGAGCGCCTGAGCGAGCGCGCGACCGTGGTCCCGTTCGCGCCCGCGGCCGGCGACGACCTCCCGCCCTGCGACGGCGTCTACCTCCCCGGCGGCTACCCGGAGCTCCACGCCGCGGCGCTCGCCGAGGGCCCCGCGCTCGGCTCGATCGCGGACGCGGCGGCCGAGGGGACGCCCGTCCTCGGCGAGTGCGGCGGGCTGATGGCGCTCGCGGAGACGCTGACGACGGTCGACGGCGACACCCACGAGATGGCGGGCGTCCTCCCCGCGAGCGTCGAGCGCCGCGAGCGGTACCAAGCGCTCGACCATGTCGAGCTTCGCGCCCGACGGGACGCGCTCACGGCGAGCGCCGGCGAGCGGCTCCGCGGCCACGAGTTCCACTACTCCGCGGCCGACGCCGCGTCCGACGCGCGGTTCGCCTTCGACGTGGAGCGCGGGACTGGGATCGACGGCGACCGCGAGGGGCTCGTCGAACACCGGACGCTGGGCATGTACTGTCACCTCCACGCCGCGAGCGGGGCGTTCGACGCGTTCCTCGACGAGGTGGAACGGTGACGGGGGTCGGCCCCCTCCCGGCCCCGGCCGTCACGCTCGTCGCGCCGCTTCTCCTCGCCGTCGCGCTGGACCTCGCGGTCGCGGAGCCGCCCCGCCGGGTCCACCCGGTCGCGCTGTTCGGGAGCGTCGTCGAGCCGTTCGACCGGGAGTGGGCCCGTCCGGGGCTCGTCGGCGTCGCGGTCGCGGTCGCGCTCCCGCTCGCCGCGGCCGCCGTTGCGGGCGGAGCCGTCGCGCTCGCGGCCGAGTACGGACCGCAAGTGGGGGACGTGCCGGTCCTCGCCGTGGCGGTCGCGGCCGGCGTCCTCTTCTCGGCCGCGAGCCTGCGGATGCTGTGCGACGCGACCCGCGAGGTCGTCGCCGAGAGCGAGGCGGACCCCGACGCGGCCCGCGAGTCGGTCCGGGCGCTCGTCGGGCGCGACCCCGCCGACCTCTCGCCGGCCGACCTCCGGAGCGCCGCGGTCGAGAGCGCGGCCGAGAACCTGGCGGACGGGTTCGTCGCGCCGCTGCTCTGGTACGCGCTCGGGGCGACCGGCGGCGCGGCGCTGGGCGTGATTTCCGGAGGCACCGCGGGAGTCGCCGAGACCGCCCTCGCCGCGGGAATCGCCGCCGCGGCCTGGGCGAAGGCCGTGAACACGCTCGACTCGATGCTCGGCTACCGCTCGAAGCCCGTCGGCCGGGCGAGTGCCCGCCTCGACGACGCGGTCATGTTCCTCCCGGCGCGGGCCGCGGCGTGCTGCCTCGCCGTCGCCGCTCGGTCGCCGGCCAGCCTGCGGCGCGCACGGTCGCTGGCCCGCGAGCCCGCCTCGCCGAACTCGGGGTGGCCGATGGCGACGGCCGCGGTCGCGCTCGGCGTCCGCTTAGAGAAGCCGGGCGCGTACGCGCTCACCGGAGGCCCCGAGCCGCCGACGCCCGCGGCCGCCCGCGACGCCGTGCGGCTCGTCGGCGCCGCCGGCGGCGTCGCAGTCGCGGTCGCGGCGGGATCGCTCCTCGCGCTCGCGGGGGTGATCGCGTGGTCCTGACGGCCGCCGCGCTCCGGGGCGCGCTCGGGTTCCTCTCGCGGATCCCCGTCGGCCGCGACGACGCGGACTGGGAGGCGTTCCGGCGGACGCCCGCGGCGCTGCCGGCGGTCGCGTACGCGCTCGGCGCCCTGATCGCGCTCCCGGTCGCCGCGGCGGCGCTGGCGCCCGTCCCGGTGCCCTCGCCGACGATCGCGGCCGCGTTCCCCGCGTGGCTCTACCTCGTCACCGGGATCACGCACCTCGACGGCGTCGCCGACCTCGGCGACGCGGCGGTGGTCCACGGCGACGTCGACCGCCGGCGCGAGGTGCTGAAGGACGCCGCTCTCGGCGTCGGCGGCGCGGCCGCGCTCGCGCTCGCGCTGTTCGGCCTCGCGACCGCGGGGACGGTGGCGGTCGACCTCGCCCGCCTCTCGCTCGTCGACGCCGTCGCCCTCGTCGTCGCCGCCGAGGTGGGCGCGAAGGCCGCGACGGCGACGCTCGTCTGCGTCGGCGACGCGTCCCACGAGGGGCTCGGATCCGCACTGACCGAGGAGTCCGGGCCGCGCGCGCTCGTCGGCGTCGCGCTCGTAACGGCCCCCGCGGCGCTGCTCGGCTTCCCGTCGCTCCGCCCCGAGGCCCTCGCGTTCGGGAGCGCCTACTACCCGGCCGCCGCGCTCGCCGCCGCGCTCGCCGTCGCCGGAATAACCTACGCCTGGGCGAACGCGCGGCTCGGCGGCGTCAGCGGCGACGTCCTCGGCGCGACGAACGAACTCGCCCGGGTCGTCGGGCTCCACGCGGGGGTGATCGCGTGGACGCTCTCGTGATGTGCGGCGGCCGGGGGACGCGACTCGGCGACGGCGAGAAGCCGCTCGCGACGGTCGCCGGGCGGTCGATGGTCGACCGCGCGCTCGACGCGCTCGCGGCGAGCCGGGTCGAGACCGCGTACGCGGCCGTCTCGCCGCACACCCCGCGAACGCGAGAACGACTGGTCGAGCGCCAGAGCGGTGGCGGGACCGAGCCGGAACCGGGGTCGGTCGAACTCGTCGTCGTCGACACGCCGGGCGACGGGTATGTCGCGGACCTTCAAGCGGCGCTCGCCGAGGGACCGGCGGCGCCGACGCTCGCCCTCGCGGTCGACCTCCCGCTGCTCGACGGGGCGGCCGTCGACGCGGTCCTCGACGCCCACGCCGCGGCGGCCGCCGACGCGCTGTCGGTCCGCGTGCCCGCGGCGCGCAAGCGGGAGCTGGGCGCGAGCGCCGACGCCGCGACCCGGTACGAGGAAACGCCCGCCGATCGCGTCCCCGCCGGCGTCAACGTCGTCGGCGCGCTCGACGGCGCCGGCGACGAGGCCGCCCGGGTCACCCGCGACGCCCGCCTCGCCGTCAACGTCAACCGCCCGGGAGACCGCCGACTCGCCGAACGGATCCTCGCCGGCGACCCGGACGCGCCCGCGCTCCCGAGCGGCGGGGTCGACTGGCTCGACGCGGGCGACGCGGGCGAGGGGTCGGCGGGAGGTGAGTCGCGATGAACCGGGAGCGCGCGGCGGCGCTCGACCGCGAGCCGCACGGCAGCATCGACGACCCCGACCTGCTCGACTTCAGCGCGAACGCGAACCCCGAGGTCCCCGAGGGGGTCGAGCGCGCCTACCGGGCGGCCTTCGAGCGGGCGCGGGCGTACCCGCCCGAGCCGCCGGCGGCGTTCCGGCGGGCGGCCGCCGACTACGTCGACTGTGACCCCGAGTCGGTCGTTCCGACGCCCGGCGGGCTGGCGGCGATCCGGCTCGGGGTCGCGCTCGCGGTCGACGACGGCGACCGCGCACTCCTGCCGGCGCCGAGCTTCGGCGAGTACGCCCGCGAGGTCCGGCTCCAGGGGGGCGAGCCGTCGTTCGTCGACGCCGACAGCGTCCTCGACGCCGACCCGAGCGGCCACGCGCTCGCGGTCGTCTGCACGCCGAACAACCCCACCGGGACCGGCTACGACCGCGACGCGCTGCTGGGGTTCGCGGAGCGGTGCCGGGCGGCCGGGACCGTCCTGCTCGTCGACGAGGCGTTCCTCGGGTTCACCGAGCGCGCGTCGCTCGCGGGGACCGACGGCGTCGTCGTCGCGCGGGCGCTCACCAAGCTGTTCGGCCTCCCCGGGATCCGGGCCGGCTTCGCGGTCGCGACGGGCGGCCTCGGCGCGGCGCTGCGGGGCGCCCGCCGGACGTGGAACCTGGGCGCCCCGGCGCTCGCGACGGGTGAGTACTGTCTCCGGCAGGAGGAGTTCGTTCGCGAGACCCGCGAGCGCGTGCGGCGGGAGCGCGAGCGGCTGCGCGACGCCCTCGCCGAGCGGTACGACGTGGCCCCCTCCGAGGCGCCGTTCCTCCTCCTCGACGTCGGCGACCGCGACGTCGACCGCGTCATCGAGCGCGCCCGCGACCGGGGCGTCGCCGTCCGCGACGCGCGCTCCTTCCGCGGGCTCGGCTCGCACGTCCGCGTTGCGGTGCGCCGCCCGGCGGAGAACGACCGCCTGCTGGCGGCGCTCGGCGTCGGCGGTGGCGGGGCCGGGGAGGGCGGGTCGGACGGTGACGGAGGGGTGGAGAGCGATGTTTGAGGCGACAGTTCGCGAGGGCGTCCTCCGGCTCCGGCGGCCGGGGACGCGCTGGCTCTCGACCGGGTGGGACGGCGGGCGGTCGCGGGCGGCGACCGCGTACAACGTGACCGTCCCGGAGGGGTTCGACCGGACCGACCTCGCGGCCTACCGCGACGAGCGGCTGGCGCGGGCGGAGTTCGATGCCGAGGGGAACGTCGAGGGGGACCGCGACGCCGCCCCGACGCTGTTCACGGGCGTCTCGATGGCCCACGCCCGGGGCGCGCGGCTCGGCTCGGTCGTCGCGTACGCGACGGTCGGCCTCTCGAACCCCGCGACGCTGCCGATGGTGTCCGGGGCGGAGAGCGCGGCGGCCGCGGGAACGGCGGGCGGGGCCGAGCCGCGCGAGTCGACGGGGCACACCGAGGGTCCCCCAGATCCCGGAACGGTCAACCTGATCGTCGGCACCACGCGGCGGCTCGCGCCCGGGGCCGCGGCGAACCTCGTCGCGGTCGCGGCCGAGGCGAAGGCGGCGACGCTGCTCGCGGCGGCGGGCGTCCCGGGGACGACGAGCGACGCCGTCGTCGTCGGCGACGACCCGGCGGGCGAGCCGGCCGAGTTCTCGGGCAGCGCCACGGCGGTCGGCGGCGCGGCCCGCGCCTGCGTCCGGGACGCGGTCCGCGCGAGCCTGCGGTCGCGGTACCCGGACGGCGACGTGCCCGGTCCGGCGGCCGACGCCGAACACGGCGTCGTCACCGACGAGCGGGCGGAGGTTTTCGACCCATGACAACGAACCACGACGACACGAAACCGGAGGCGGAGGCATCGACCGACGGCGAAACCGAGCGGACCGACGGCGACGGGACGCCGACGAACGACGACCGCGCCGCGCGCACCCCTGGCGGCGGCACGGCGCCCGAGCCGCAACCGATCGAGCCGGCGGCGCCCGAGGAGTTCGGGCTCGTTCAGGCCTGGTGGGGCGACGGCAAGGGGAAGACCACGGCGGCGATGGGAATGGGCTTCCGGGCCGCGGGCCACGGCTACCGCGTCCATATGCTCCAGTTCATGAAGGGGGGCGCGGACAGCGTCGAGGGGGTCCGCGGCGAGTACAACGCGATCGCCGCGGTGCCGGGGTTCTCCTACGAGAACGCCGGCCACTACGGCTGGCACGGCCTGCTCGACGGCTCGGCGGACGACGAACACGAGGCGAAGGCGGCGGCCGCCTTCGAGCGCGCGGAGGCGCTCGTCGCGGGCGCCGCCGACGCGGACCTGACCGAACCGCTCCCGCTCGACGGCGACCCGGAGGCCGGCGTCCACGTGCTGATACTCGACGAACTGCTGTACGCGGCCGACCGCGGCCTCGTCGACCCGGACGACGTCGTCGCGCTCGCCGAGTCGAAACCCGAGGGGCTCGAACTCGTCCTCACCGGGAGCCACGCCGAGCCCGACTACCTCGACGGCGTCGCCGACCTGATAACGAACGTCCGCAAGGTCGCGCACCCGTTCGACGACGGGCAGCGCGCTCGGCGGGGCACGGAGTACTGAGGGGGAAGCCCGAGAGATGTCCGGCTCCGACGCCGACACCGTCCTGATCGCGGGCACCGCGAGCCACGTCGGCAAGAGCACGCTCGCGGCGGGGCTCTGTCGCCTGCTCGCGCGGCGAGGCGTCTCGGTCGCCCCGTACAAGGCCCAGAACATGAGCAACAACGCGCGCGTCGCGCTGACGCCGGACGGCGAGTGGGGCGAAATCGGCGTCTCCCAGCACGTCCAGGCGCGGGCGGCCGAGGTCCCGGCGACGACCGACATGAACCCCGTGCTGCTCAAGCCCCGCGGCGGCGGCGAGAGCCAAGTGATCGTCGACGGCGAGGCGGTCGCGAACGCCCCGGCGTCGGCGTACTACGACGAGCACTGGGACGACGCCCGCGCGGCCGCCGTGGCGGCTCACGAGCGACTCGCGGCCGACCACGACGTGATCGTCGCGGAGGGCGCCGGCAGCGTCGCCGAGATCAACCTCCGCGACCGCGACCTCGCGAACGTCGAGTGCGCGCGGTTCGCGGACGCGGCGATCCTGATCGCGGTCGACATCGAGCGCGGGGGCGCGTTCGCGAGCCTCTACGGGACCCTCGAACTGCTCCCCGACGACCTCCGCGAGCGCGTGTGCGGCGCCGTGATCACGAAGTTCCGGGGCGACCCGGACCTCCTCGAACCCGGCATCGAGGAGATAGAGGCGCGGACGGGGGTGCCGGTCGTCGGCGTCGTCCCGCACGACGATCCGGGGCTCCCCGCGGAGGACAGCCTCTCGCTGCCGGGCGGGGCGACCTCCGGGGGCGGAGACGGGAGCGGGAGCGAGAGCGGTGACGGCTCCGAGAGCGGAGGCGGCCTCGGCGGCGACGACGGCGTCCCCGACGACGCGAGCGTCCGGGTCGGGGTCCCGCGGCTCCCCCGGATCTCGAACTTCACCGACCTGGAGCCGCTGGCGCGCGAACCGGGCGTCCGGGTCGCCTACCTGCCGCTCGACGCCGCGCTCGACGGGGTCGACGCGGTCGTCCTCCCCGGGTCGAAGAACACCGTCGACGACCTCCTAGCGCTCCGCGAGGCGGGTTTCGACGCGGCGCTGCGCGCGTTCGACGGCCCCGTGGTCGGCGTCTGCGGCGGCTACCAGCTGCTCGGCGAGCGGCTCGTCGGCGCCGACGTCGAGGGCGTCGGCGACCGCGAGACGGTGCCGGGGGTCGGGCTCCTTCCCGTCGAGACCGAGTTCTCGACTGACAAGCGCGTCGAGCGCGTGACGTGCGCCGTCGACGGCGTCGGACCGATCGCCGGCGCGGCGGGGCGGGCGACCGGGTACGAGATCCGTGCGGGGCGGACGCGACTCCTCGATGACGCCGCGAGCGACGGCCTAGCGACGGCGCCCCTCGGCGCGGAGAGTGTCGCCACCGACCGAGTCCTCGGCACGTACCTCCACGGGCTCTTCGAAACGGCGGCGCTGCGAGACGCCTTCGTCGAGGCCGTCTTCGCGAGCGCGGGCCGGACGCGACCGGACGCGGGGAGGGCAGAGCGTTCCCCGTACGAGCGGGCGGCGGACCTCGTCGCGGACCACGTGGACCTGGCCGCGGCCGGTCTCGACGGCCTCGGCGGGTCGGCGGAGTGAGGCGTCGAGCGGATCCGGAGGCGGAAGGTATATTGTTCTAAGCACCCAATACTGGTGTATGAGCGACGCAGCCGACGCGAACGATTCGGCGGGGGACGACGCGAAGACGGAGCGCGAGCGCATCCGCGAACGGAAGCGGCGGGAGCTCGAAGCGCGCCTCGGCGACGGCGAGGCGGTCGACGGGAGCGCCGGAACCGATGCCGGCGACGACGGCGGAGCGGCGACTCCGAGCGAGCCGATCCACGTGAACGGAACGGAGGAGCTTCAGCGCACGATCGACGACCACGACGTCGTCCTCGTGGACTGTTACGCCGACTGGTGCGGCCCCTGTCAGATGATGGATCCGACGATCGAGGCGCTCGCGGCCGAGACCGACGCCGCCGTCGCGAAGGTCGACGTGGACGCCAATCAGGCGGTCGCCCAGCAGCTGGGGGCGCGCAGCATCCCGACGCTCGTCCTGTACGCGGACGGCGAGGCCGTCGACCGGTTCGTCGGGGCGCAGGACCGCGCGACGCTCGAATCCGCGATCGACGAGCACGCCGCCTGAGACGGTGTGGAGCGGAGCGGTCAGTTCTCCGCGAGCGTCTCTTCGAGGAGCTTCCGCTGGGCCGTCGCGAGGTGCTCGGCGAACGTCGAGGGGGAGATGTCGAGCGCGTCGGCGACCGCGCTCGCGTTGGCGTCGCGGGGGCGCTCGAAGTAGCCCATGCGGTAGGCGGTCCGCAGCACCTCGCACTGGCGGTCGGTGAGCCGGCCGCGGTCGACGAGCGTGCGGTCGGAGACGTCGTCACCCCGCGACGCGCCGTGGACGAGGTAGCGGACCTCGACGCGCTCCGCGGTCCCGTCGAGCGCCGAGACGATGTCGCGCAGGCGTTCGAGGTCGGGCAAGTGGAGCGTTAAGAGGAGGACGCCGTCCTCGGCGCGCGCGTCGGCGATCGGGCAGTCGAGCCCCTCGATGATTCGACAGGCGCACTCCCCGTCGCTGGGGCGATCGTACCGGTACACCCGCTCGTCGCCGAGGTCGACGACCGACGCGGGCGACGGGACCCCCTCGGCGGCGTCCACCGCGTCGGGGTCGCGGGCGCGGAACTCCTCGGTGTGCGTGTCGCCCGCGTGCGTCCAGTTGACGCCCGTGATCGGACCGTCGTGAGCGGTCGACGCGGCGACGACCGGACAGTTCCCGGTCCCGTGGATCGCGACGCCCGCCCGGACGCCGTTCGGCGCGGCTTCCACGCCGTCATCCGCCGACTTCCCTCCGGATTCCATCGATTCGGGCTTAGAGCGACGGGTACAAAGGCCTGATCCCCGACGGACGGGGGCGCTGTGTCGGGGTACCCGAGAAGGCCCGCAGTACTGAGGGTCGGTCGGTATCGGTAGGCGCCACGGAGCCACGGGCGTGAAACGAGCGATACACGCCCTCGGGGCGACCGCCCTGGCCGGCGCCGGGGGCGCGATGAGCGTCGCGGCGACGGCCGGTCTGATCGCCGACGGCGGAGCGGGAACCGGGACGGACGACGGCGTCGCGCTGCTAGTCTTCGCCCTCGCCGCCGCGGTCGCGGCGACGAGCCTCGGATACACCGTCGCGAAGGAGACTCGATACGCGCTGCGGACGGACGGCTTCCGCGTCACGCGAACCGACATCGGCAACGCGACCGCCGTGGCCGCGGCGGCCCCGGTCACCTACGCGCTCTCCGTCGAGGTGGGCGTGGGGCCGGTCGTGGCGTCGGCGCTCGTCGGACTCTGTGCGTACCTCCTCTCGGAGACGTACGGCGCCCCCGCCTACTGCGGCTCGTTCGTCGGGATGGTCACCCCGGCGGCCGGCGCCGACGTCGGAGCGGTCGTCGCCGCGGGGCTCGCGGCCGCCGTCGCGTTCGTGGCCGCCAAGCGCGCGTTCAACGGGTTCGGCGGCAAGCTCGGGACGACGGCGTTCGTCGGCTGCCTGTCGGTGGCGGCGTTCGGCGGGCTGGCCCCCGGGACGGGGACGGTCCCGGAGCCGCGCGTCGCGGCGGGACTCGTCGTCGCGGCCGCCCTCGCCGCCGTCGCCACGTTCCTCGTGAGCGTCCGGCTCGACCACGGTCCGGTCGTCGCGAGCGCGGTCGTCGGGCTCGTCGCCGGGGTCGTCTGTCCGCCGCTGTCCGCCGCGGGCGACGCGGTCGCGGCGGTCGCCTTCTGCGCGTCGTTCGCCGGGATGGCGACGCCGGAGCGGATCCCCGGCCCCGGCGCGATGCTGCTGGCCGGCGGGACCGCGGGCGTCGCGTTCGTCGGCGCGACGCCGTACTTCGTCGGCTTCGGCGGGAAGCTCGGCACCATCGCGTTCGCCGCCTGCCTCGTGACCTCGGGAGTCCTGTCGCTCGGCAGCCGCGTGGCGCCGGTCGGCGGCGACACCGTGACGGGGTGATCGGTCGGCGGCGACACCGTGACGGGGTGATCGGTCGCCGGGCAGCGTGACTGGGTGATCGGTCGCCGGGCGGGCGGCCGCGGCGAGCGCGCGGCGGCTTAAAACACCACGCAACTCCGGTGGCACGGGGAGGGTCGTGGAGCCCCTACCGACAGGCGATGACCGACCCGACCGAGACGACTGACCGGAGCTTCGAGTCGAACCCCACCGTCTGTCCGTTCTGCGGCGTCGGCTGTAGCGTCGAGTACGCCGGGGGCGGCGCCGCGACCGGCGTCGAGGGACCGGTGAACGGGCGCGGCGAGATCTGCCCGAAGGGGGCGGCCGCGTTCGACGTGGTCGACAGCGACGACCGCCTGACGGAGCCGCTCGTCCGGCACGACGGGCGCTTCGTCACGGCGCCGTGGGACGAGGCGCTCGACCGCGTCGCCGAGGGGATCGGGCGCGTCGTCGACGAGCACGGCCCGGACGCCGTCCAGTTCTTCGCGTCGTCGAACTGTACGAACGAGGAGAACTACGTCCTCCAGAAGCTCGCGCGCGTCCTCGGGACGAACAACGTGGACAACTGCGCGCGGCTCTGCCACGCCTCGACGGTCGCAGCGATGAGCGAGCGGCTCGGGGCGGGCGCGATGACGAACACCTTAGACGACCTCGGGGAGGCCGACTGTCTCTTCGTCAACGGCGCCAACCCGGCCGAGCAACACCCCGTCGCGTTCCGGTCGTACCTCCTCCCGGCGATCCGCGACGGCGCGACGCTGGTCCACGTCGATCCGCGCGCGAACGACACGACCGAGGCGGCCGACGTCCACCTCCCGCTGCGGCCCGGCACCGACATCGAGGTCGCGAACGCGGTCGCCGCGGTGCTCGTCGAGGAGGACCTCGTGGACGAGGAATTTCTCGCGGAGCGGACGACCGGGTTCGACCGGCTGCGCGAACACTTCGCCGAGGTGGACGTCGCCGCGAGCGCCGAGGCGGCCGGGGTCGACCCGGAGACGGTCCGCGAGGCCGCGCGGGCGTACGGCGAGGCCGACCGCGCCGCGATCGTGACGGGAATGGGGACGAGCCAGCACCGCTGCGGCACCGACAACGTCCACGCCCTGCTCAACCTCGCGCTCCTGACCGGCAACGTCGGCCGCCCCGGGACCGGCGTGAACCCCCTGCGCGGCCAGAACAACGTCCAGGGCGCGAGCGACGTGGGCGGGCTCCCGAGCGTGCTCCCCGGCTACGAGCCCGTGACCGACCCGGACGCCCGCGAGCGCGTCGCCGCGGAGTGGGGCGTCGAGCCGCCGGCGGAGCCCGGGTTGACCGAGGTCGAGGCCACGCACCGCTTCGGCGACGACGTGCGCGCCGCGGTCGTCTTCGGGGAGAACCCGGCGGTCACCGAGCCGAACGCGACCGCGGTCGCGTCGGCGTTCGACGACCTCGATTACTGCGTCGTCGTCGACCTGTTCGAGACGCGGACGGCGGCGCACGCGGACGTGGTCCTCCCCGGGAGCGCGTGGGCCGAGAAGGCCGGTACGGTGACGAACACCGACCGCCGCGTGATGCGGATGCGTCCCAACGCCGACCTGCCGGGGAACGCCCGCCGCGACTTCGATATCCTGACCGCGCTCGGCCGGCGGCTGACCGACCGCCCGAAGGCGTTCGACTACGACGGCCCCGAGGACGCGTTCGACGAGCTGACGCGCGTCGCGCCCATCTACGAGGGGATGAGCTACGATGGCATCGGCGACGACTACCAGCGGTGGCCGTTCGACGCCGACGCGGGGCGCGGTACGGAGGTGTTACACGACGAGACGTTCGCGACGGGCGAGCGCACCGCGCCGCTCGCGGTCGTCGACCCCGTCCCGCCCGCGGACGACCTCGCCGCCGGCGAGCTGACGCTGACGACCGGCCGCGTGCTCCAGCACTTCAACAGCGGGGCGCTCAGCCGGCGCTCGGACCGCCTGATGGCGATGCGCGGCGAGGACGCGCTCCAGATCCACCCGGACGACGCGGCCGAGCGCGGGATCGAGGACGGGGACCGGGTGACCGTCTCGAACGAACGCGGGACCGTCGAGGTCGCGGCCGACGTCACCCCGGCGGTCCGCGAGGGCGTGACGTTCTGTACGTTCCACTACGCGGAGCCGCTCGCGAACGCCCTGACGGGTGACGCGCTCGATCCCGAGGCCGGAATCCCGGAGTTCAAGCACTCGGCGGTCACCGTCGAACCGGCCGCCGCCGGCGAGGCGGGCGACAGAAGCGAGGCGGCCGGCGACGACTGACCAGTCGTCGACCCGGCGTGACCGGTCGCCCGTCCCGGAGCGACGCCGCACGACCTCGGTATCACTCGTGAGACGCGGGAGTTTCCGTTTATATAATCCAAGCGGAGAGGGACCGGTATGGCTACATCTGGAGAGTACGGCCGGAAGGACTTCGGCCAAGGCGGCTTGAATGACGGGCTCGACGCGTCAGCCCTGGTCGACGAGATCGGGCTCGACGACGACGAGATCGCGTGGCGGAAGGAGTTCGTCGGCTTCGACGAGGAGGACGAGCGGCGGCTGAGTCGGTACGAGGGCGCGTTCGCGGAGAACGCGGACCAGATCGCCGATGACTTCTACGAGAACCTCACCGGCCACCAGCAGACGGTCGACGTGATCGGCCGGTCGGAGAAGGGGCTCGAACAGCTCAAGCGGACGCAGTCGGCGTACCTGGTGACCCTCGCGGAGGGCGACTACGGCGAGGAGTACTTCGAGGACCGGGCGCGGATCGGCAAGATCCACGACATGCTGGAGATGCCGATGAAACACTACCTCGGGCAGTACGGCGTGTACTACGACCTCATCCTCCCGATCATCGGCGACCGCCTTGCCGACTCGCTCACCGATCGGCTGGCCCCCGACGCCGCCGATGCGACGGTTGACGACGCGACCGCGACGGCGGTCGAGGAGGAGGTCGACGACGCGATCGAGGACCTGCTCTCCGTCCTCCGGATCGTCAACCTCGACATGCAAGTCGTCACGGACACGTACATCCACTCGTACAGCGAGAAGCTCTCGAAGGTCGTCGAGGAGAACGAGCGGCTGATGGCGGAGGTGGAAGACGAGGTCGAAGAGCCGATCGCCGACCTGCGCGAGTCGGCGAGCGACGTCGCCGACAGCGCCGCAGAGGTCGGCGACGCGGCCGAAGACCAGTCAGAGCGGGTCGCCGAGGTCTCCTCGGAGGTGGCGAACCTCTCGGCGACGGTCGAAGAGGTTGCGTCGACCGCCGACGAGGTCGAGCGGACGAGCAGCCGGGCGGAGACGCTCGCGGAGGACGGCCGGGACGCGGCCGACGACGCCGCGGCGGCCATGGACGACATCGGCGACGCCGTCGACGAGGTGGCAGAGGACGTCGAGGCGCTCCAAGAGCGCGTCGAGGAGATCGACGAGTTCGTCGACGCGATCAACGGGATCGCCGACCAGACGAACCTGCTCGCCCTGAACGCCTCGATCGAGGCGGCGCGGGCCGGCGAGGCCGGCGCCGGGTTCGGCGTCGTCGCCGACGAGATCAAGTCGCTCGCGGAGGAGTCGCAGGAACACGCGAGCGACATCGAGTCGATGGTCGACGGGATCCGCACCGACACCGAGGAGACGGTCGAGAGCCTCTCGGAGACGACGGTGCGGGTCGACGAGGGGAGCGAGCGCGTCGACGACGCGACGGAGAGCCTCACGGCCATCGCCGAGGCGGTGACGGAGACGGCGGACGGGATCGACGAGGTCTCCGACGTGACCGACGAGCAGGCCGCCGCAGCCGAGGAGATCGCCGCGACGATCGACGGGGTGGTCGAGCAGTCGAGCCGGATCAGCGAGCGGATGCAGGAGTTAGCGGCCGAAAGCGAGCGCCAGTCCGCGGCGGTCGAGGAGGTGGAACGGACCGTGCGCCGGTTGACCCTTGAAAGCGGGACCGATAGCGGTGTCGGCAGGGCGTCTCTGACGGACGGCGGAACGCGGGTGAAGCGGGCGGACGCGGAGGTGCCTACGGAGGCGGAGGAAAGTCGGTCGCTGCCGGCCGGGCTTCCCGAAGGGACGCCCCAGTTCGTGATCGACCGCCTCTCTGACGAGGAACTGCGTGCGATCGCCGACGGAGAGCTAGAGATGGACGATCTGCGGTGAGTCGACGGGGCTGACCGCTCGACCCGCAATCGGGGGACGCGGACAGAGCTCAGGGTGCGAAGTACGCGTCCGGTCCCCGAATCTCGGGGAGTTCGCGGAGCGCCCGGACGCCGCACCGGCCGCAGGCGGCCGGCTCGTCGGGGTCGGCGGGCAGCGCGAACACCGTCTCGCAGGCGTCGCAGGCGACGTACCGGAGCGCGAGCGACGGAGTCTCGGCCATGGGTCGGGTAGGAGGCCGACGCACTTGAACCGACGCTTCGCGCGTCCTACTGCCCGGAACCGGGGTCGCCCGACGACGCGATCCGCGACTCGTACTTCGCCAGCGCCTCGTCGAGCGCGTCGTCGGCGTCGACGCCGGCCGCCTCGGCGAGCGCGAGCAGCGCGAACAGCGCGTCCCCGATCTCGTCGGTCGCGATCGACGCGGCGGCGGGGTTGCGTCCGTAGTCGGTCGAGGTGGTCACCTCCTTCGCGATCTCGCCGACCTCGCTCTCCAAGTCGAGCGCGTGGTACGCGAGGTCGGTCTCTAACCCGTACTCGTCGACGAACGCCGCGACGCGGTCCTGCTCGTCCATGGGCGTCGCCTCCGCACGTTCCGTCAAAAGTGCCCCGCTCTACGGTCGCCTTCGACCGTGGCGAGGACGGCCGGTCACGCAACCCATAAGCCGCGAGCGACCCCACGGATCGTATGAAAATCGCCATCTTGGGCGGCACCGGTGACATCGGCGAGGGGCTCGCGCTCCGGCTGGCGGCGGACACGCCCCATCGGGTCGCAGTCGGGTCACGGGAGGCCGAGAAGGCCGAGACCAAGGCGGAGGAGTACACCACCGAGCTGGAGAGCCGCGGGCTCGACGCGACCGTCGCGGGCGGCGAGAACGCCGCGGTCGCGGCCGACGCGCGGATCGTCGTCCTCGCGGTCCCGCCGTACCACGTCGGCGACACCGTCGAGGCGGTGGCGGCGTCGCTGGACGACGGCGACGTGCTCGTCTCGCCGGCGACGGGGATGAAACGCGACGACGAGGGGTTCCACTACCACAGGCCCGGCGCGGGCTCGGTGACGAAGATCGTCGCCGACGCGGCGCCCGAGGGCGTCGCCGTCGTCGGCGCGTTCCACAACCTCGCGGCCGCGCGCCTCGCGAACCTCGACGCCGACCTCGGGGTCGACACCCTCGTCATCGGCGACGACGAGGACGCGAAGCGGACGGTCGCGGACGTCGCCGAGGGGATCGAGGGGCTGCGCGCGCTCGACGCGGGCGGCATCGCCAACGCACCCGAAATCGAGGGGTTGACGCCACTTCTCATCAACGTCGCCTCGAACAACGACGGCCTCCACAATCTGGGCGTGCGGTTCGAGTAGACGGTCGTTCTGAGCGGGAGTTGCTTATAAATGAACAGCCGGGCGTTCAGCGTGGCTTATAAACGGGACCGGGCGGCGGGGACGGTCGCCGCTCCGGTGATCGATCACTTATAAATAACTGAACCCAGATCGACATCTGACACCGCCAAATCTTCATCCGCTCGCTTATAAATAACTGATTGTAGCTCGACGGTGAACACCGCCAAAGCCCCAGTCGCGAGGACGCCGCACACTCGTTGCGCTCCTCGGTCGCTCACTGCGTTCGCTCCCTGCGGTGCTTACGTCGTCTGCGGCGTCCTCGCGACTGCCCCTTTGAGCCCCGCCCCGCACGGCACCGCCCCGCCCCTCACGCCTCCCCAGCCTCGTCGCTGGCGCCGTCGGCGCCAGCGACTCCCTCGCGCTTGCTGTCTCCCGGCCGCCGGGGGCGGCCGCTCGCAGGCACGCGCCGCCGCAGTAATAGGGATAAGTGGCGTCGTCGCCGTCGCCCGAATCCGGCGCTCGGCGGGCGTTCCGTTAGGCCTTTGCGCGCCGGGGCCCTCCGAACGGTAGATGGAGTACTTGCAGCGTCGGGTCGGGCTGGTCGAGGACCGGATCGAGTCGGTCATCGACGACGTCGAGCCCGAGGAGCTGTCCGACGAGGTCGGCCACGTCGTCCTCGCGGGCGGCAAGCGCGTCCGGCCCGCGGTGACCGTCCTCGCCTGCGAGGCGTTCGACGGCGACCCCGAGCAGGCCGTCGACTTCGCGGCCGGCATCGAGTTCGTCCACAACGCCTCGCTCGTGATCGACGACATCATCGACCGCTCGGAGGTCCGGCGCGGCACCGCCGCCGCGTGGGCGGAGTTCGGCTACGGCCCGGCGATCATCGCCAGCGACGGCCTGCTCGGCGAGGCGTTCGCGCTGTTCTCCGCCGAGCCGCGCGCGATGCGCACCGTCGCCGAGGCGATGGTCGAGCTCGGCGAGGGCGAGGCGACGGAGCTCGCGGCGCGCCCGACGAACGAGGCGGAGTACATGGAGCTGGCGCGTCGGAAGACCGGCGCGCTGTTCCGCGCCGCGGCCGAGCTGGGCGCGGTCGCGGGCGGCGCGGAGCCGCACGCGATCGACTCGTTCGGCGAGTACGCCGAGCGCGTCGGCGTCGCCTTCCAGATGCGCGACGACGTGTTAGACGCCACCGCCGACGCCGACGACCTCGGCAAGCCGACCGGGCAGGACGCGGAGATGGACCGCCCGTCGGTCCTCCAGGTCACGTCGCTGTCGCCCGAGGAGATAAACGAACGCGCCCGGACGGAGTCGGAGCGCGCGCTCGCCGCCCTCGACGACGCCGACCCCCCGGAGACCGAGGCGATCGAGTACCTCCGCGACCTCGCGGAGTTCGTCGTCGTGCGCGAGCGGTAAGGAGAGAGCGGTAAGAGAGCGGTCCGCGCGGTTCGTTTTACCTGAATTGAGGCGCTAAGGCCCCTTCCTCAACGAACGAGCGAAGAGAGTGAGTAGGGAGGGGATACAGCGCCGCACGGTTCTCAAACACGTTCGACGCTCGGCCCACAGGCCCACGCAATCGAAACAACCATACGCATAGATACGCATAATACGTATGTAGTGAGGCGGAAGAACATCACCATCCGCGAAGACCAAGCCGAGTGGGTCGAGGAGAACCATCTTAACCTCTCGTCGTTCGTTCGCGGACAACTTGACGAACTCATCGAAGAACGCTCGTGAACTACAACTACAGGTATCGACTCCGACCGTCCGACGCTCTCGAAGAACAGTTAGCGTGGACTGTCGATACCTGTAGACAGGTCTACAACCACTTTCTCCACCGACTCAACCGCACCGACGACACCTCGGCGTACTCTGAGCAGAAGCTCCTGCCGAGTCTCAAGAAGTGGTGGAGCGACCTGAAAGGCGTTCACTCGAAGGTACTACAGAAGGTCGTACAACGGCTGTACGATAACCTCTCGACACTACGAGAGCGCAAAGAGAGGGGCTACCGCGTCGGGACGCTCAAGTGGAAGGCACCGGGCGAGTACCGCAGTTTCACCTACAGTCAATCCGGCTTCAAGCTCAAG